>JALZBM010000223.1 GCA_030947385.1 Vulcanimicrobiota bacterium | reverse complement strand
GTACTGCTACAACACGAGTACTCTGGCACCTCAGCTCAACCCCATTCACCCGGGGCAGCTGCCGCCGGCGACGCCGCTGATCGTTAACGGCGCTTGCCAACCCGGCTTCGCGCACCCGACCTTAAGCGATTCGGCAAACACCGCGCGAATTCAATATGGGCCAGGTCAGGCCGGAGTCATCTTTCGCAACGTGACTTCGCCGCGGCTGGGATTCACCTATACGGTGAATCCGGAAACGGTTATTCGTGGCTCGATTGGCCGGTTTGCCGAGCCCGTTAGCACGGCGACTGTCCAGTATCTCGATAAATCGGGGAAGAGTTCTGCCGCGTTCAATTTCGCGAACTTCTTCCAATACGGTTACACGACCCCAATCCATCAGTTGGTACCGCAAATTTCAAACAACGTGGACCTTTCTCTCGAGAAGCGGCTGCGCGGTACCGATCTGTCGTTTAAGGTCTCCCCTTTCTACCGCTATACGACGGATCAGCTCAATTCCATCAGCATCGGCGCGCTCTTTAATTCATCACTGAATGACGGGACGCAAAGAACGTATGGCTTGGAACTTGCGATCAATAAAGGCGATGCTTCGCGCAATGGACTTGCAGGGCAGCTCGCGTACACCTATACGCACGCGCGAGTGACTTACACGAACTTGATCAATGGGCGAAACGGCATTGATCCGGTAAACGACTATATCGTCCAGTACAACCGGTTGACGAAGGCCTGTGCGGGGAATACGACGGATCCGCGTTGCGTCGGTACCGGAAAGACACCGCTGCCGGCAGCCGCGCCACTGCCCTGCTATTCAGCGAATAGCGGGAATTCGGACGGTACGGCATCGCCCGACAGCTGTACTGGATCTGGGAGCACCGGTATAACAAACCCGTACTTCGATGCGGCGCCGCAATCCTTATTAGATCGAGGAGCGGCATACGATGTCTATCCGAATGCGGCACCGGCCCAACCCGGAGACGGCAGCCAAACCTCGTTCGGTCCAAGCATGTTTTCCGGTTTCCTCAGCTATAAGCACGATCGGTTAACAATTACACCCAACTTCCAACTTAGCCAAGGCAACACATATGGGTCGCCCGTCGATATTGTTGGTGTCGACCCTCGCGCGTGTGGAAATAACCAGGCAAATTCGGGGAATCCGAATGTTGTAGCCGCATCGGCCGCCAGCCCGAACGTCGCGGATTTTACTTCTTGTAATTCATCTGCTGCAACCGGAAGCGGTTACATCGCGATTCCGAATCCATTGACCGGAAAATTCTCTACCCTGGGTCAATATCGGAATCCTTGGCAGTTCGACCTCAACCTGCAAGCCGGATACGATCTCAGTAACCAGGTTCATGCAAGGCTGATTCTGGCGAACTTGGTCAATCGCTGTTTCGGTGGATCGAGCACGCCGTGGTCCAGCCTATACAAGCCTGGAAACGTCGTATGCGGATATAGCAACAACACGAACCTGTATCAGTCTAATTTCTATAACGGCGGGAGTCCGAACGCGACCGTTAATGGAAGCCTGTTCCCAGTCCAGCGGCAGCCGTATAGTCCGTTTGCCGGCGTACTACCTTTTAACGCATATTTCGATATGCAGTTCAAAATTTAGTAAGAACGGTTGACGCAAAAGTGGTCCCGCTCTTCGGAGGGGGACCACTTTTTTTTCACGCTGCCAAGTCCGCGATCAAACCCGTGTGAATTTCATTATCCAGTTCGAAATCCATGTCTTGCCGTCATCATTTGAAAATGATTGCTCCCACATCGGGTGATTCGCATCCACGGTCGTCCACTTGTAGCGGCTTAGAAGTTCATGGCCGTCGTACGAATCGGGCATGACCAATTCGAAACCGTCCGCCGTGAGCGCACCTCCTTTTGATGGCGGTTGCCACGCTCCATCGCGATCGTTTGCCCAATAGATGCTCCATTGCTGTAGTTTTACATCGTAGAAGCGGCTGCCGACGGCCCGGCTCACTCCCTCCGGTTTGCGCATCTCGTACTCCTCAACGAAGCCATTTGGGAGCCAACGGTGTACGGTTACGGTCGCATCGAAGGCCGTCCATTCGGAAAGCACTTCGAGCTTACCGTTTACTTTGCGCTGCTGCATTCGCACGCGCCAAGATCCCGGATAAAAATCGAACGCTCGAGCAAGCGAAGGCTTTTGAGGGAGCTCGGGTTTGTTCACGGGTACCCTTTTCTGGTTGCCTGCCGCGCAGCCGTACGGGCTCGACAGCGCAGACCATGCGAGCACTACGAGAGCGAAGCGGAGCCGCGAATATATCACTTTTGGCAAGCGTCCTTTATCCGCAATGTTACGCTGTATGGCGGGCCTGGGAAAGGTCCACTTAACGCCTGAAACTTAAGGCCACAATCGCGCCCGGAAGACGCGGCTGTGCCGTCGAACGTTCGCGCAGAGATGGATGATAAAGCCGCAATCGATCGGGTAACAAAGTGCTTCTACTCGCTGTTCACAAATCGCGGCGGCACTGCGGCGAACGTCGCGCGAATAAACGAACTCTTCATCGCAAAGGGCGTGATCGTCAAGACCTGCGGCGAACTCCCGGTCGTTTACGACTTGAATGGATTCATCGAGCCGCGCGAACGGCTGTTACGCGATGGTGAACTCGTTGAGTTCGAAGAGGAAGAAGTCCGCGAACGCACGTCGATCATGGGATACGTTGCGCAGCGTTTGAGCGCGTACCGCAAATCCGGGATTCTGCGAGGCGAGCCGTTCGAGGGCCGCGGGATCAAGACGATGCAATTCGTTTGCGCGAACGGCGCGTGGAAGTTGAGCGCCGTTGCCTGGGACGACGAACGCGACGGGTTCGCGCTCGATCTGAGTGACTTTTAGGAAGTATTTGTTTTTCTGAGTTGGGAGAGAATATGCGACGACCGCAATTACCGGTGCTCGGTGCGATTGTTCTAAGCGTTTTCATGGGCGCGTTCGCCGGCGCTCAAACGCAGGTGATACCAATCTGGCCCGGCGTGCCGCCCGGTACGGAGAATTGGACGCAAAAAGAACAAGTTATTCCGAACACGCCGGAGGGGACCGTTGTCTTGAATGTGGTAACGCCCACACTGACCGCGTACCTTCCAGACCGAAAAAAGGCAACTGGCACCGGAATTATTATTGCACCCGGCGGGTATTGCGTTGCTTTAGCCATGAGCAAAGAGGGTTATGACGTTGCGCGCCGGCTGCAGAGCCGCGGCATTGCTGCCTTCGTGCTCAAGTATCGCACGCTTGAGAAAAAACAACCGGGTATCCCCGCCAACCTTAATATGGACGAAGCCTGCAAATACGGAATTGCGGACGGCATCCAAGCCATCAAGATCCTCCGCCAGCGCTCAACCGAGTTTGGCATCTCCGCGAATCGTATCGGGTTCATGGGCTTTTCGGCGGGCGCTATGGTCGCTAGCGGATCGCTGCTTGCGCCGGGCGTTGCGCAGCGGCCAAACTTCGCGGCGCTCATCTACGGAGCGCCGTTTGGTGCGGCGCAGTCCGTCCCCGCAAATCTGCCGCCGGTTTTTATGGCGTGGGCGCAGGACGATCCAATCGCTCTCTATGCCGTCCAGCGATTTTACGACGCGCTGAGGCAAGCCGGTAACCGGCCCGAAGCGCACATCTTCAACGCCGGCGGCCATGGTTTTGGTTTGGGGATGCCCGGAACCACGAGCGATCACTGGAGCGAAGAGTTTTATTATTGGTTGCAAACGCGAGGCCTTACCAAACCGCTGCACTCTTATAACTGACGGCGGCTGCGGCCAATCAGGGTGGCGCTGTCACGCTTTGAGCCCCGTGCCGTCTATGCTGCGGAGGTAAATAAAAAAGAATGTCTACGAAGATCAATTTTACGTCAGCTGCACCCGAAGTCGCCCGGTCGCTCTTTGAGGCCGGCGCGTTGCTCGCAAAGTCGGGCCTCGAACCGAGTTTGCTTACCCTGGTCGAACTGCGCGCATCGCAAATCAATCGATGCGCTTTTTGCCTTGCACTTCACATGCGTGAAGGACAAGCGCTCGGTGAGAGCAGCGACCGCCTGAGCGGTATTGCCGCATGGCGCGATGCGCCGTGGTACAGCGAGCGCGAGCGCGCGGCGCTCGAGTGGACGGAGGCGCTAACGCAGCTTGCGGCTCAACATCCGCCAAGCGATCTGCTCGGGCGGATGAAAGCCCACTATACCGAGCGGGAAATCGTTTACCTTACGCTGGCAGTCACGACAATCAATTCGTACAATCGTTTCAACGTGGCCTTCGGGACCTCGCCGGCGGATGCGGATGCCGTGTTCAAGATGTTGCACCGGGAGGCCGCTGCGGCGCACGCGTGACCGACGTCCTCGCAATCCGCCCGCGTTTGTTCGGGATTGCGTATCGGATACTGGGTTCGATCGCCGATGCCGAGGACGTCGTACAA
>JALZBM010000222.1 GCA_030947385.1 Vulcanimicrobiota bacterium | reverse complement strand
CGGTCGCCCCGGCTCGAAGATCGTTCATCATGCGGGGTTACGTACCCGAAATGACCCCGTGTGTCACCCTGAGCCTGTCGAAGGGCGTTTAGTTCCCCAGCGTAATCGTTTCGGCTGCGACCACAGACGGCTGGCAGTTGGCTACGTTAATCGCCGTTGTCTGTCCGGCGGGCGTGTAGCTCGCGCTGAAGCAGTACTGCACGCTGGGATTCCCGATTGCGAGATTCACCTTGCCGCTCGAATCGGTCGCGCCGGCAACGACGGACGCTCCTGGCGTGTTCGTCGTGTAGTTGTAAGTCGCTGATTCTGTAACCGTGACGCCGCTTTGCGGAGTTCCTTGAAATGTAAGGATCACCGTCACCGTCGTCGCAATCGGCGAAGATGAGGGGCTCGGCGCCGGTATCACCGAGGTTTTTTTGTTACATCCTGACAGTAGAAGAAACAAGCTCAAAGCAACGACCACACCGCGTTTCATGTATTCACTCTTACTGCCCGTCGGGCAAAATTCGTTCGAAGAAGTCGGTCGCTTTCGACAGAATAAGGCGGTAGTACTTTCGAAAGAGTGCGGACGCCACGCTTCCCGGCCAATGCGCGGGCAGCAGCGCACTCGGCAATCCCGGATCGAGGTACAAAAAACGCCGGAAGTCTTGTACGAGCGCAAGCCGCTCGGCGAATGCCTGTTCGGGAGAAAACATGCGAGTTGAGTGCTCCCGTTCAAAGCGCGGCGCATAAAATGTATTGAAGTCTTCGTACGCCTTCGCAATCGCGCGCAAATCCCACGAACGCGCGAGCAATTCGGCGTCACCGAGCGGGCCGGCGTAGTCTGCGGTGAAAAAATGCGCGTGCTCTCGCACGCCGTGCGCCGTTACTATTTCGCGCATCGCGGCAGAGATGTCGCGCGGGGAAATCCAGGTCGAAGATGACAGCGGAGCAAGACCGAGCAACACGAGATCTTTTCGCAAACGGTCGCGGCGTTCGCGATTCGTTTCGGGAATGGTGTACGTCAGCAACCGCCAGCGCCCGTCCCATTCTGCCGCCGGCTCATAGATACGAGGCGCGATCGCTTCGACGCGTTTTGCGCCCTTTGGGGTAAGTGCGTAGTATGCCCGCTTTCCCTCGCGCACCGGCGCGAGCCACCCCTGGCGCGACATACGCGAGACGGCCTGACGAACGGCCTGCTCGGACAAGCCGAATTCGGCCATGAGGCGTACCAAGCGTGCGATCCAAAGCTTATCGCCGTGCCCGTACACGAAATCGCCGTACAACGTAAAGATGAGTGACGCCGGCCGCGGTGCGTGCCCGTGCAGCATCTTGACACCTCCCCTCGTTCCGGTGGTATTATAGCGTTATTCTCACGCACGACGGAAATTCCGTCATACATGCGTTTTTCCCGAGGTAACCATTTTGGCGAGAATCTCCACGTTCGACGATTGGATCGATCTGCTCAAGCAGTGGCAAGACGATATCGGTCTCAATAAAGAACTCATCGACCGCTATATGCCGGGCTACCAGTTTGAAGCCAAATACGGCGAGTTGCCGACGAACGAGATTACGTTCGGCGAGTTCAAAGGCGAGCGCAAGTGGGACAAGCTCATGGAGATTCCCGATCAGCGCATGCGCGATGCCCTTCTCAACATGGTGGTTTACCAGGGCGATACGGAGTTCGCTTCAAACGAGCAGCAGCGATTTCTCGTCAATAACGCGCCCTCGGAATACGATCTGGCCGCTCTCGTGCGCATTATGGTTGAAGAGACGCGGCACGGGTATCAAATGTGTCACCTGCTCGTGCAGCAGTTCGGCAGCGACGGCAAGATCGAAGCGCAGAAGATGCTCGAGCGCCGGGCATTCGGAAAAAAGAACCGCCTGCTCAACGCGTTCAACGATGACGTCACGCACTGGCTGGACTTCTTTGCCTATACGAACTTCATGGATCGCGATGGCAAGTTTCAGCTGACGATGCTGCAGCATTCGGGGTTTGCGCCCCTCGCGCAGTCGATGGGCCCGATGCTCAAGGAAGAGTCGTTCCACATGGGCACCGGTATCTCGGGGCTCAAGCGCATCGCGCAGGCCGGCGTTATTCCGGTTTCGATTCAGCAAAAGTATTACAACAAATGGATATCCGGGTCGCTCGATCTGTTCGGGACGGATCATTCGGGTTCGGCGCAGTGGGCCTACGCCTACGGCATCAAGGGCCGCGTCGACGAGGATAAGACGCACGAGGTTGCCGACCGCGAACATCTCAACGAGCGCGCCCGCGGACAATTTTATGAAGAAGTATCCAAAACGGTCGACATGGTCAACAAAGTCAACGCCTCCGGCACCAAGTTGTACGTTCCGGACATCCGCTTCAACCGCGCCATCGGCGATCATAAGTCGGAGCGTTGGAGTACGGACGGGCGCCGCCTCTCGGAAGAAGAATGGGCTGCGTACGCACCCGCCGTCCTTCCATCAGCGGACGACGATGCGGTTCTGGCCGAACATTTCAAAAACCCAGCGTGGATAGCACCGAAAGGGAAGAACGAATAATGACGACTACGGCAAACGGAACGGCCACTGGCCAAACTCCCTTCGGGCGGGAGCAGCGCTCGCATGACGGCAAACGCGTCATCGACTACAGCAAAGACGGTCACGTCGCGCTGATCGTGCTCAACGATCCTCCGGCCAATACCTACACGCACGAAATGATGCGTCAACTCGACGAAGCGCTGCTCGATGCGCGCTTTGACGGCGACGTCGAAGTAATTTTGATCACCGGCGCCGGTGAGAAATTCTTCTGCGCCGGTGCCAATATCGGCATGCTCAATTCGGTAACGCCGGAGTTTAAATACAATTTCTGTTTGCACGCTAACGAGACGCTGGCGAAGTTCGAACAGACGCCCAAGCTGATCGTCGCGGGGCTTAACGGCCACTGCGTGGGCGGGGGTTTGGAAATTGCGATGGCGGCCGACATTCGCATCGCGCGCAAAGACGCGGGCAAAATCGGCCTGCCGGAAGTCGCGCTCGGCGTTCTTCCGGGTACCGGCGGCACGCAGCGTTTGGCGCGTTTAGTCGGAAAGTCACGGGCGATCGAATTGATGGCGACCGGCCGCACCTTCAGCTTCGAACAGGCGCTCGACTACGGTATGATCAGCGATATCTTCGAGGGCGACGCTGCCGCGTTTCGCGAGCAGATGCTGACCTACGCGAAGCAGTTTACTTCGCCCAACAAAGCACCAATGGCGATCGGCCATATCAAGCGCAGCGTACAAACCGGCATCGAGTTGCCGCTGAGTGACGCACTCACGCTCGAGCGCGAACTTCAGTCGCTGCTCTTTAAGAGCGAAGACGCAAAAGAAGGCATCGCCGCGTACAACGAAAAGCGGATGGCTCACTTCAAAAACAAGTAGGTTTTCCTGTCGTCCCAGTTGGAGGAACCGGTTTGCGTTTTAATAGGATTGCGACTCTCGGCCTCGCTTTGCTGCTCGTTATTCCCGGCGCAGCCAAAGCTGCGGGCAGTTCGGATAAGGCCCTTTATGCCGTTGCGGACTCATACTACCGCGAGGGTTTCGCAATGGATCCGGTTGACGCCACCGATATCGGCGTGCACACATACGACGCGCAACTGGGCTCGTTCACCGCGGCCGGTTTTGCTGAACGGATCGCGCGGTCCCATCGCGCGCTAACGTCGCTGCGCGCGATCGATCCGAAGACGCTTTCAACCGAAGCCGGATACGACTACAAGATTTTCCAAAGCAGCTTGCGCGGGGACTTGTTGCGCCTCGAGACAGATCAAGATTGGAAACACCACCCCGGCTTCTATACGGGCACCGCAGCCGGCGCGATCTACGCATTGATCAAACGAAATTTTGCGCCGCCGGAGGTTCGCTTGCGCGCGGTCATTGCGCGCGAAGAAAAGATTCCCGCAATGCTGCAAGATGCGGCCGCAAACATCACAACGGTCGATGCCACGACCGCCCAGATCGAATCGGCCGACGTAAAGGGCTCCGCCGAGTTCTTCCGACAGACCGTGCCGCAAGGATTTGCAACGGTAAAAGATGCCGCGCTGACGGCGCGCCTGCTTCAAGCAAACGCGGCGGTCATCGCGGCGATCGGTAAATATGCTGCGGCGATGGACGCAGGCCCGTTTGCGCACCCCTCGGGCACGTATGCGATCGGCCCGAAAGAGTACGAGCAACGGTTGACGCTTCAAGAGCTAACGCCGATACCGCTTCGCGAATACGAACGGGTCGGGCTCGCGGCATTGGCACAGTATAAGACGCAATTCATCGCCACCGCGCGTAAGATCGACGCTACGAAGACGCCGCGGCAAGTTATGAACGAGATCGCGGCCGAACACCCCGCGCCGGAACAACTGCTCCCCGATGCGCAGAAAGTGCTCGCCCAACTTCGCGCCTTCGTGGTCTCGCACCACATCGTAACGCTGCCCGCAGCGTTCGACATCAAAGTCGTGCCTACGCCGGTCTTT
>JALZBM010000221.1 GCA_030947385.1 Vulcanimicrobiota bacterium | reverse complement strand
CGACGTATCCGAAGACGGGCTTGCGCGAGAATACCGCGACGATTTCGGTGATGACGCCAAAGTACGGCAGAATCATGATGTACACTTCCGGATGTCCGAAAAACCACCAGAGATGCTGGTATAAAACGACGTTGCCACCGAGCGAGGGGTCAAAAAAGTGACCGCCGAGATGCCGATCGATAAGAAGCATTGCAAGAAGTGCTGCCAGCGGCGGGAAAGCCATCAGAATCAACAGCGAGGTCGCGACGATCTCCCAGGTAAAAATCGGGATTCGCCACATCGTCATGCCCGGAGCGCGGAAAAGGAACACCGTAACCACGAGGTTGACCGCCGTGAGAATCGATGCGACGGAGATCATCAGCAGGCCGATAATCCAAAGGTCTTGCCCCGCTCCGGCAGAGATTTGAATCTCCGAGAGTGGCGCATAAGAACTCCACCCTGAAGCCGCGGCGCCACCCGCTGCCAATGCGCCCGAGAGTACGGTGAACGATCCGAAGATGAAAAGCCAAAGCGAGGTGGCATTCAGGCGCGGAAACGCCATGTCCGGCGCGCCGATTTGCAAGGGTACTAGAAAATTTGCGAGCCCAAGTCCGAACGGCGCTACGACCAGAAAAATCATGGCGGTGCCGTGAAGCGTGAACACCTGGCTGTACGCATGCGAAGTGACCAGGGCGAGGTTGGGCGCTGCCAACTGCGTGCGGATGACCAGTGCGAGCAGCCCGGCGATCACGAAGAACAAGAAGGTCGATGCCAGGTACATAATGCCGACTTTTTTATGATCAGTTGCGGTAAGCCATGCGATCAAGGCTTAGCTCCTTTTGCGGCCAGCCAGCGATCAAACGTCGTGCCGGGAACGACCCGCACGCGGAAAAGCATGAACGCGTGATCGATTCCGCAGAATTGCGAACACATACCGCGGAATTCACCAAGCCGCGTTGGGGTTACGTCGAACTGGTTCTCGAATCCGGGAAGCGCATCGCGCTTGAAGAAAAAAGCCGGAACCCAGAATGAGTGATCGACATCAACGGAAGTCAAGTTAATCTGCGTCGTTTCGCCAAGAGGCAGAACAAGCGTAGGCGGAGTCTGCGGTGTTCCCACGATCGTGACGCCGCGGTGCACATACTGAAACCGCCACGACCAGCGGAAGGCGGTAACGTCGACGACGAGCGCCGGCGCCGGAACGAGCGCATCGACGCGCTCTTGCCGCAGATACGACGGCACGAAGAGCGCGACGACCAAAAGCAACGGAACGCCGATGTAGACGACCGCCCAGCGGGGATTCCTATGAAATTGCGGCGGCAACGTATCGTCGCGGCGCCGCCAAACGATCGCAGGGAGAATAATGAGCGCGAACATGATAACGGCGACGATCAGCGATGCCGCAAGAAAGAGCGTCCAAACTCCGCTGAGCAGACCACCTTGCGCGGACGCCGGATGAAAGAGTGTCATCGACGTACAGGACATTTTCAGCGCACGTGATGAATCCCTACGATCCATTGGCGTTGCCCGGAAGGAGCTCTACGATTTGGCTCTTGCGCGGACATCCTCTCGAAGCGTAACCGCCTCCGGAGAGCAATCGCTCGCCATCCGAGCTCACCCGCTCGTGTTTGGCGTCGTCATTTTTCTGGCATCCGAACTGATGTTCTTCGCGGGCCTGTTTGCCGCATACTTCGATTTGCGCAGTCAAGCCGGCGTCTGGCCTCCTGCGGGCGTGCATCTCGATCTGCTGATGCCCTCCGTTGGTACCGGCCTACTCTTCCTCTCGAGCATGGTAATGTTTCTGACGACGCGCGCGCTCGAGCGGCGCCGCTACAAAGCAGCCCACGCATGGCTGGCGGTTGCCACGATTTGCGGGATTGCGTTCATCGCGATAGCGCTTTACGGCTACGCGCACACTACATTTTCGATATCGAGTAACGCCTACGGATCAATGTTTTATGCGTTGACCGGATTTCATCTGTTGCATGTGAGCGCCGGCATCATGCTACTGGCCATGTTTTTCCTTGGAATGCGCGCCCCAGCATTTTTAGCCAATCACCGGTCCGCCGCGGAAGCGATATCCTATTACTGGCATTTCGTCTTTGTCGTGTGGCTCGGCATTTACGTGACGATCTACGTAATCCGATGAGATATCGCGAAGCTTTCATTGCGGGCGCGCTAGCGCTGGTAATCGTCGGCAGCGCCGGGTTTATGGCCGCATACATCTTCCACGCGAACAACCAAGTTGAGGGCAGCGCACTCGGTGCGGCGCTTCTGGGATTCGCCGCCGCCGCGGCCGGATGGGGAGCGTGGATCATCCGTCCGGCCCGCGTCGTCGATCACATCGACGACTATCCGTCGGATCGCGCAAGCCGCGAAGGGACGGTGCAAGAGCTTGCATCAAGCCAAGCCGAAGTTTCGCGCAAAGGCATCTTGGTGAAACTTCTCTTTGCGGCCCTCGGAACGTTCGGTCTAGCGGCACTCTTTCCGTTCCGGTCGTGGGGACCGGCTCCCGACGGCACGCTTTTTCGAACCAAATGGAAACGCGGCGACCGTCTCGTTCGTGAACACGGTGAAATCATGACGCGGGACGCTCTAAACGTGGACTCCGTCGTAACGGTGTTCCCCGAAGGAGCGCCCGGTGACGCTGCATCGCAGACGATATTGCTACGGCTACCGGATGGAATCGGTCACAGCGTCGACGGATACGTCGCTTTTTCGAAAATTTGCACGCACGCCGGCTGTCCAGTGGCGCTCTATCGCGCGCAAGCGCATGAGTTGATGTGCCCTTGCCACCAATCGATATTCGACGTGCTCGCCGGCGGCAAAGTGGTCTCCGGGCCCGCCTCCCAGGCGTTGCCGGAACTGCCGATCACCATCGATTCGCGCGGATACCTTCGAGCGACCGGCGGCTATCCCGGCGCCGTCGGCCCCGGCTTCTGGGACCGTGCATGAAGTGCGCGCCCGCGGTGGAGTAACGAAAAGCCTCGTGCTCTGGCTGGACGACCGGCTCGGCACTGCGCATTTCATGAAGCATGCATTACGCAAAGCGTTTCCCGATCATTGGTCGTTCATGCTCGGCGAGATCAATCTCTACTGTTTCGCGGTCTTGCTCGCAACAGGCACCTTCCTAGCTTTCAACTTCGATCCCTCGTCTGCCAAAGTGACGTACGACGGGCCGTACCGCCTGCTCGACGGCGTCACCATGTCGACCGCCTACGCATCCGCGTTGCATCTGAGCTTCGTCGTGAACGCCGGACTCTTAATCCGGCAAGTCCACCATTGGGCAGCCCTGCTTTTTGTCGCCGCGATCGTCGTCCACATGGGGCGCGTATTCTTCACCGGCGCGTTTCGGAAACCGCGTGAGATCAATTGGATCCTCGGCGTACTGCTTTTTCTGCTCGCAATGGGTGAAGGATTCACCGGCTATTCGCTGCCGGACGATCTCTTGAGCGGCGTCGGTTTGCGTATCGCCGACTCGGTCATGCTCTCGATTCCACTCGTCGGGACGTGGGCATCGTTCTTATTGCTGGGCGGAACCTTTCCGACGAGCGCGTATATCGGGCCCCGACTCTTCACCGCACACGTGTTTGCGCTACCGGCGCTGATCGCTACACTAATCGCGCTGCATCTGGCAATCCTCTGGCGACAGAAACATTCGCAATTTCGCGGACCGGGCCGCACCGAACAGAACGTCGTCGGCTCGCCGCTGGTACCCAACTACGCGGCAAAATCACTTGCGCTCGGTTTCGCAACGGCGGCCGTCCTGTTCATGCTCGGCGCGCTCGTTCAAATCAACCCGATCTGGCTCTTTGGTCCTTACACGCCATACCAGGTGGCATCGCCGGCACAACCCGACTGGTACGTCGGTTGGTTGGACGGCGCACTTCGGATCAGTTTTCCCTGGTCGATCCAGTTGTGGGGCCACTTGATTCCATCCCCATTTTTCCCAGGCGTGCTCTTGCCGGGCCTGTTGTTCACTCTGCTCATTGGCTGGCCGTTTATCGAACGCGCTATTACGAAGGATGGCACCGCGCATCAACTTCTGGATCGTCCTCGCGACGTACCGTGGCGCACGGCAACCGGCGTTGCGCTCTTCATGCTCGCGCTGGATTTGACGCTCGCGGGCAGTGGCGACGTTCAAGCGAGATACCTCCATCTGCCGGTCAATGTAATTAACCTCGTATACCGCTGGGGTCTGATCGTCGCGCCGCTCCTCGGGTACGTCGTCGCGTACGCGTTTGCACGCGATCTCCGCAGACGCTCCGGCGTGCACGAAGCTGGGCGCGTACGTCTGCACCGTAACGCACAGGGCGGATTCGAAGAGGAGCAGATCCCATGATCGCCGCGCTATTGGGCTTGCTCGCTATCGCGGGGTATCTGGCTGCAGTCTACGCGTATCGCCGGCGATATCCGCACCGCCTTTTCCCAGGAACCCGTATCGTCGCGTTCGCGGCGGGCGCGGTCATTGGCACCATCGCTATTCTGC
>JALZBM010000220.1 GCA_030947385.1 Vulcanimicrobiota bacterium | reverse complement strand
TCTTTCGTATAGAAGTCTACTTCGTGGGGACCGGCGGTATTATCGGATCCGAAAACGTCCACGTCGGGGATAAAGACCGCATCGGCACTCGAAGAATCGGTCTGCCACGCATCCAACAGCCGGGCAACGTCGAGGTGGCTGTGCTGTTTGGTCGTTAAGGTTTGAGCCGTCAACGAGTATTCGTGTATGAGTCCGACCAGAACAAATGCGACGATCGCAAATGTTGCGGCCGAGATCAATACTTCAACGACGCCGAAACCGGCCGAAGACGAACGGGCATCATCTGGCATCATCCCTACGGTGACCAGTCCGGCGAGCCGGCGTTCCCGCTGTTCCAGCCCTGCGTAGAGTAGGTGTCGTGTTCGCTGTCGGGATTCGCGCCGGTCGTGTCGTGATAGAGGACGCGGATTTGCGTGCCGGACTGCATCGGGCTAGCCGCTGCGCCCGCGTTCTCTCCTTCGGCATCTACGGCCCGATCGCCGAAGGCGCCGTCGCGTTCGCCGATGAGCGCGAAATACGGAGCGACGCCGAATGTACGTAGGGTCATGTATTTGGTTCTTGTTACGACTGGATTGCCGCGCGCGTCAAAAATGGTAATCGCCATTTGCAAGCCGAGGCGGCTCTCATCGATCCCTTGCTTTTGAAGATTTCGCGCGCAGTTGGGAGCGGCGGGCGCGCAGGCAGTCGATACCAGCGGCGCCGTTTGCGCAGGGACCGTAATTGTCTGCGTGCTTGAATAGCCGCAGGGCGAATCGTTGCTGATGCAGGTCGCTGCCTGCGATTGTGGTGGAACGAACGCACCGTTAGCGAACGCTTGCGGAAGCGTTGCGAGGCCGCGCTGGTACGCTGCCGGCACAAACGCCAGAGCGCGGTCAACGGCTTTCGCTCGTGCGTACAAGCCCGTCGTCGCGAGCATCGTGACGGTGAGAACGCTAAACAGAAAGATAAGAAAAAAAGCGCGTAGGAGCATCTATGTCGGCGCAGGGTTGGGATCCGCATAGCGGCCGGACGCGTGAATGATGGCCTGCGGCGGTGGCGCCTTTTGAACCAGCGATAAGGTTTTTGAAACGGTTGCGGTTGTTCCGTCGTGCGGATAGGTAACGGTCATGGTTATTGCGGCAGCGCCCGCCTGCACTATCTGCGCTGCCGCCACGGTGATAGGAATCGGAGTGCCGCCCGGAAACGGCATCGTCGTCGCCCACGGCGCCTGCGACAACGGCACGGCCGCCGGGTCCGTGTATTTTAGGACGCCCGTCTCGATTGCGATAAGGCGGTTCAGCTCGTGTTCGGCGGCCGCACGCTGCGGGTCGGGCTGCGTGACTTTGGCGATGCCGCCAAACGCTGCGAGCGTTCCCACGACGACGACACTAAGCAGCGCTACCGCGATCATGGTCTCAAGCAAACTGAAGCCGCCCTCAGAAGATGGGCGTGCCTTCTTTTGAATCACATATGGGCGAGTACCCGCGCTAGTGGACGGAGAGGACGAACGGCGCGGTATAGACCGACGTAGCGCCGCGAAACTGCACCCACAGATAATAGGGACCTGGTCGTACCGGCGTGAGCATGACGCTCATCGTAGCGCCGACGTGTGAACTCGCCGGGAGTTCGACCATCGACATGCCCAAGTCGGCGTCTTGATTGCATGGATCATCCGTCGCCATCGGTGCAGGTGCCTTGGATGCCGCCGGCATGTTCATCCCGTCCATTTTCATTCCGGAGCTCATGCGCATCGTACGGGACAGTGTCGCGGACATGGCGTGGGCGTGAATGTATGAAAGATCGGTTCCGATCACAACGGCATGCGCACGCGCACCTAAATAGGGCTGCAAGTCGGTCGCCGGTTTGCCGTTCTTTTCGATGCGCACCATCACCATCGACATCCGGGTGGCAGATAACGATGACCGGTCGAGAATTACCGTGTAGGGTCCCGCGTGCGATACCGCGGTAACGCGCCGGACCGACCGCGGTGGCGTACTCCCGGGCAGATTCAGATCGAAGCGGAAGACCTGCCGCCCGAAGTTATGCGGCATGCCGTCCGCGTACAAATGCCACAGGCCGCCGTGCGGAAACGTCAGGTCGAGCAGAAATCGCCCGTCGCGTTGGAGCGCAGGATGAACGTGCATGAACGTTTGCAGGCGGTCGTCGACCGCAATGAGATGCACGTACTTGGTCATGTCGCGATCGTAATAGCGAATGGGGGCGGTCTCTCCGGCTCCAAATTCTCGCAGGATAAGATGTTCGCGCAGCGGTGCACGCGGCGATGCCTCCATGATCGCGTGCATCGGTTGCGCCGTCGAATTTAATGCGTTCACGCCGGTAAGCGTGAGCGCGAGGAGCAGCGACAGGGGAGCGAACACTACAGCGGCGCCGTCACTCGAAACAAGATATTTCTGCCCGACGTAATTTGCGTCGTGTTGAAGCCGTTCGCGATCTTCACGACATACTGATGATCCAGTAGATTCTGAACGTCGAGGTTAAAGCCGAGCGACCTATGTTCGCCGGTTCCCGGGTTTTTCCCGAGCGAGAGATCGAGCGTTGTGTGAACGGGCAGGCGGCCGGAAAGCGTCTGAAACGTCGTCACGTTCTCAAACTGCACCGGGTATCCGCTGCCGTACTCGGCCTGCAACGTCGCAAACCAGCTCTTGTCGCTTCCCCACTTGTGCGTGTAGGCGGTATTGGCTTCGTAGGTTTGGTCGTGGTCTTCCGGGGAGAGCGGATACGGACTCGACGATCCTCCGAACAAGAATGTCGAACCGGAAATACCGCCCGCCTGCGACTGCGAAACCGTTCCAGAAAAGTAATACGAATCGGTATTTGCCAGCCGGCCTTGAAGGCGAAACTCAACGCCCTGCGCGCGACCGATCGTGTTGTTGAATACGGCGAAGAGCGGCGTGTTTGCAAGCTGCGTAGTATCCAAAACGTTGGAAACCGAGCGGCCCCACAGATTGACGTACCCGCTCATCGCGTCGCCGAATTGATGTGCCACACCCATTTCGTAGTAGGAGTCGCGTTCTGGTTGCAAGTCGTACACCGGCGGCGCCTTCGGATCGCAAGTGGGGCTCGCGCCGAGCAGGATGCAGTCGCGGCGCGTGTCTTCCAGAGCCGGTGCCGAGTAGAGTCTTCCGTAATAGAAGTGCACGATGTTCTTGGCGTCCGGTGCGTAATTTAGCCCGATGCGCGGACTGAGTTGATTGCCGCTGGAAAAGCCGGTGGAGTGATCGTACCGAAGGCCGTAGCTCACGCTCACGGCACGCGACGGCGACCATTTGTCCTCGGCGTAGATGCCGACGAGGGCTCCGGGCTGCGTTACCGTATCGGATGCCGGCGGCAACCCGAATTGCGCGAACGTCGCGTTGCTCGTGAAGTTCTCGCGGCTGAGATCGACGCCCGCTTTCACCGCGTGGTGCGCACTTGCATGAAACGTGGAAGCGCGCACGCCCGCGTAGGTAGCAAAGCGGTCTTGGCGCAGGCCGACGTTATGAAGCAGGGGCGGTTGCGTCGGGTCGGTCAGAAACGCGGGATTGGGTCCCATGCCGAGGACGTCTTTTCCCAAATCCCCGTCGTAGGCGATGCGCGTGTATCGCCACCACGGGATAACTTGCGAAATCGTGCTCCCGTCCTTACTCGTTCGGGTGTAATTGAGGTTGGCGAAACGGTCGTATTCTTTTTGCACGTCGTTGGTTGCGGCCACGGCAAAAACGGGATCCCGTGGATTGTTGGGATCGGTATTGATGGGAATTTGAAACTGCGCGAATTGATTTGAATAGTCAAATGCAAGCGTGGCATTCTTTCCAGCAGGCGCGATGATGCGCAGCAGTTCATCGGACAAGCTCGAGTTGTTATTGAGCGAGGAAAATGTGGGGGCATCCAGGCCGCGTGAATTGCGACCGGTATTGGCGGTTAAGAAAACGCGCGCCGCCCCGGACTTGAACTGTTCGTTCAAGGTCGCGATCGCTTGGTCGTAGTTGCCGGCCCCTAGGGAAAATGTCCCTTGCGCGTTTCCTGTTAGGTCCGTCGCGCGATTGCTCACAATGTTGACGACGGCGCCCTGGCGCGAGCCGCCGAATTCCGCGGGGAAGGCGCCGGTGAAGATTTCCAGTGAATCCACGCTCTTTGGATCGATGACCTCCGAGAAGTTCGCGCTCGTAGCTTGCGGCAGCGGCGCGCCGTCCAGCTCGTAGGTCAGACCGTGGAAGCCATGCGCGACCGGCTCGTTGTACGAGAATTTCACGATGCCCGGGACGGTTTGCACGATGGTGTTCAGGCTATTGTTGCCCGGCAGCGTTGCAATCGTCGAGCGGCCGATCGCGTTTTGCGAAACCGGTGTGCCTGAGACGCCGGCTCGCGCGGTCACCACAGCATGCCCGATTTCTTTGAGGGCCCCGATCTGCAGATTAACCACGGCGATTTGATCGGTTTGCACGTCGATCGTTTGCGATGCGTCGGGCATTCCGTCGGCGTGCGCGGTTACGGC
>JALZBM010000219.1 GCA_030947385.1 Vulcanimicrobiota bacterium | reverse complement strand
GGGGCACCGTGGGTTTCCCGACCACGGGCTCGACGTTGACGCCGGTGTGGCCGATTTCTTTCACGCCGTACGTCCGGCCGTTGAGCAGAAACACGTCGCCGACGCGCAATTCGTTGAGGAACCCTTCTTCGATACGCCCGATGTCCGCTCCGCCCTTACTGCGCACCGTCACCTGTTGCTCGTCCGGAATCGTACCGACATTTTCAAAAAATGCGGAACAGACTTCGCGTCCGAGGCCGTAGACGGCTTCGCCGTCGTACCCCAAGCGGCGGACGTGCGCTTCATCCGGACCCGCCCCGCCGCCGGAAAGATACTGCGCGCAGCGCCGGGCATCGTCTTCCGTGAGGTCCGCGAACGGAAAAGCGCGCCGTGCGATGCGAACGGCATCCGGTATCGCCAAACGCTTATCGTAGCAGACGCTTCCGACCAGCCACTGCGCGAACACGTCCAGCGGCGCCTGCGGAATCACGACGTCTTCCAAAATGCCGTCATTGATGCAGCGTTTCGTGGCCGCCGCTTCGACGATGTCGTCGCGGTCCTGCGCGATTATGACCCCGTCGGCGATTGCATCGGGACGATGTCCCGCGCGTCCGACGCGCTGCAAGGTCGGCGTCATGCCACGCGCGCCGCCGACGATCATCACGCGGTCGATAAAACCGATGTCGACACCGAGTTCCAGACTCGAACTGCACACGACGGTGTGCAGCGTGCCGGCGCGCAACGCCGCCTCGACGCGGTGGCGCACGCTCCGTTCGAGCGCGCTGTGATGGATACCGATGCGCTTGTCATACTGGCGGCGCGATTGCGACTCTTCGGCAACTTCGACGTCTTGCGGCTGCGTGAGCGTCGCCATTTCGTGTGCGACGATCTCGGCCTGGCTGCGCACGTTGGTAAAAACCAGCGAAGAGCGCACGTCGGAACTCAATTCCACCGCAGTTTGTGCAATTTTTTTTAGCGGCGCGATTGCGCCGCCAAACGGCGCATCCACGCGCAAGCGGATCGACCGCA
This sequence comes from Vulcanimicrobiota bacterium, assembly GCA_030947385.1. Taxonomy (GTDB): domain Bacteria; phylum Vulcanimicrobiota; class Vulcanimicrobiia; order Vulcanimicrobiales; family Vulcanimicrobiaceae; genus JACRUB01. The sequence goes on along the minus strand of JALZBM010000219.1, from coordinate 3,476 downwards.
AACCGCGTGCGTCGACGATCTCGCACGGACGGTCCGTTCCGACGAGAAACTGCGCGATGCGCTCCAGCGGGCTGACCGTCGCGGAAAGCCCGACGCGGTTAAACGGTTTTTCGGTCAACTCGGCAAGCGACTCGAGCAAGAGCGAAAGCTGCGAGCCGCGCTTGTTGCCCGCAATGGCATGCACTTCGTCGATGATGACCGTACGAACGTTGCGCAGCGTTTTCCGGTAGGATTCCATCGCCAGCATGAGCGCGAGCGATTCGGGCGTCGTCATCAGGATATGCGGCGGGCGCGAGAGCATGAGGCGCCGCTCCTCGACCGGTGTGTCGCCCGTTCGAACCCCCGTCCGCACGAACTTCTCGCGAATTCGTCCCCGGCGCAAACGGCCGCGCTCGGAGTTCGGCCGTTCGAGCAACCCCATCTCGCGAAGGGGGCGGCGCACGTTATGCTCCACGTCATAGCCGAGCGCGCGCAGCGGGGAAATATATAGGACGTAGGTGCGCGCAAAGAGTTCGTCGGCATCGCGCCGGCTGGCGAGCAGGCTCATCAACGGCAGAAATGCGGCAAGCGTCTTTCCGGTGCCGGTAGGGGAACAGATCAGAACGTCGCGTGCCGCGAGGCCCGCCGGAATGGCCGCGGTCTGCGGCGCGGTCGGCGAACCGAGGTGCTCGCGGCACCACGCGGCGACGTCGGGATGAAGGGTGCTAAAAATTTCGCTCATGGGCTGGGGCGAACAGCTGTTCGCGAACAAAAAAAGCGAGCCTGTCGGCTCGCTTCTTCTAATAAGGGTGTCCGCCCGGGACGCTAGCTAGGCGTACGTGTTGACGTTCTGTCCGAGCCCAAGGTTGGCAAAGAGACGCGAAACTTGGTCTTGAGCCAAGTTATCGACCGATTTCAAGACGCTGGTATCGATACTGGCCGCGGTGGACGCCGCCGCGAGGCCCGAAGCGATCGAACTGATATCCAAGGTAAGGAACTCCTTTTCGAAACTTGTCTTTTAGTTATCGGTAGATAGGGTCAGAAGCTTTAAACCGGCACGCTTGGAGAACCATGCTCAACATTTTCGTCCGCCTCACCGTCATCGTTGCCCTCGGCATCGCCGCCCTGTTTGTCGCCATGCTGATCTTCAAGGTCGTTATTTTTGCCGCGATCGTGGCGGCTATCGTCGTCGGCGGACTGTTCGTCTTTAATTTCTTCCGTCGCGCGACCGCAGGAAGCTCTCTACATACCCGGTGAGCCGCTTCGGCTCTTCAAGCATGGGCACGTGAGCGCTGTTTTCGCACACGACGAGTTGGGCGCCCGGAATGACGCCGTCCCAGATTCCGGCCGGCGAGAGCGCATCGTGTCCCCCCGTAACGAGTAGCACCGGAATCGTCAACTCTTCGATCAGATCTTCCGATGTAACGCGCGCCGCCATGCCGCGCAACATTGCAGCGGCCCCGAACGGATCGTTCTTCTCCATGATTTCCCGCGCATAGCGCCGGACCGCATCATTCGTTCCCGCCGCAAAGAGTTTGCCGCCGTAAAAATCCAGAATCGGCTGCATCGTGCCGGACGATTCGGCCGCTTCGGCCAGCTGCAATCGCGCTTTTTCCACAGCGGGCGGGTCGGCATCGATGCGGCTGCATACGAATGCGAGGCGCAGAACGCGCTCGCTGAACATCCGGAAAAACGCCATTGCAACGTATCCGCCGAGCGAGTGTCCGACGATCGACGCGCGTTCCACACCGAGCGCATCGAGCACCGCGGCGAGATCGCCCGCGAGCGATTCCATCAGATACGGTCCCGGACTGACGGCAGATTTTCCAAGTCCGCGCAAGTCCGGAGCGACGACGAAGTTCGTTTGACTCAGCGTCTCGATTTGCGATTTCCAGACTTCGGATGAGAACGGAAACCCGTGTAACAGCACCACCGCATCGCCCGATCCGCCGGTGCGAACTTCTAATTTTGTGTCGTCAGAAACGATTTGCATGCCGATACTTTCCCGGCGAATAGCACCAAAACTTGCGCAACGATGCACTTTTGCTGTATAACACTAGTAACAACCCTGACCAATCCGGTCAGAGAAAGGATGACTCCAATAATATGGCAGTCAGACGCAAGAAAGCCGGCGGAGTAAAACGCGCGGCTCGTAAAGCAGTCGGAGCAGTAAAAAAAGCTGTCCGCAAAGTCACCCGTAAACGTAAATCAACCCGCAAGGCCGCTGGTGCTCGCAAGAAAGCCGGCGGACGTAAAAAGGCCACCCGCAAAAAAGCAGGCGGACGTAAAAAGGCCGGCGGACGTAAGAAAGCCACGCGCAAGAAGGCTACTCGCAAAAAGACCGCAGGACGCAAAAAAGCCGGCGGACGCAAGAAAGCCACTCGCAAGAAAGCTACCCGTAAAGCCACAAAGCGCAAAGCGACCCGCAAAACGGGCGCCCGCAAAACATCACGCCGGAAAAAGGCCTCAGCCTAAATTCATCGGCGTTTTTTAATGGTCGCGAGCTGCTCTGCAGCTCGCTTTTTTTTGCCCGTTGTGGGCGGGGGTAGGCAAGAGTGAAACAGAGCTTAGATTGATTTTAGGATTGGTTTGTAGAGCCAGAGGTAGGCTACGAATAGGACACAGATCGTACCGGCGGCTATGAATGCGCGGTGAAGGCTGATGGCGCTGCCGAGCGCGCCGACGATGAGTGCGCCGCCCGGAACGAAGCCAAGGGCGATCATTGAGTAGGCGCTGATTGCTCTCCCGCGCATTTCGTCGGGCGAGAGCGTTTGGATGAGGATGTTTGACGTGCCGAGGAAGACCATCGTAGCGAGGCCGATGATGAACAGAACCGGGATCGCTACGTAAAGCGATTGCGTGAAGCCGAGCGCGGCAACGCCGATTGCGAGGAACGCACCTGAGGTTAGCCAGAGAACGCCGCGGCGTTCTCTGGAACCCAGGATCGCCGTGACGAGCGCGCCCGCAAATCCCCCGATGCCGGCAGCCGAAACCGTCCAGCTGTAGCCTCGGACGCCGGTGTGCAGGTAATTGAGCGCGTACGCCGGGAGCAAATTACTGTACGGGCGCACCAGCAGCGCGCTGACGATGAAGTAAAGGATCACGTATTTGAGAATTGCGTGACTGAATAGGTACTGGGCGCCGTGCTGAATTGCAAGCAACAGCGGTTCGCGCGCCGCGCTCGACGGTGCCGCCGGCTTCATCATTGCGACCGCCGCAATGACTGCCAGCGTCGCCGCGGCATTGACGTAGAAGGATCCGGCGATGCCGACGCGCGCGATGAGTATGCCGGCGATGGCGGGACCGATGACGGCCGGTGCGTTGAAGGCTACGGAATTAAGGCCGATGGCATTGCCGATGAATTCGCGATCCACCATTAAGGGAACCCAGCTTTGGCGCGCCGGCGCATCAAACGATTGCGCGATGGCGTTCCCCATCGAGATCGCGATAATGCCCCAGATGTTGATGTGGCCGACCGTCGTCAGCACCGCGAGAAG
>JALZBM010000053.1 GCA_030947385.1 Vulcanimicrobiota bacterium | reverse complement strand
GTGTTAACGGTTTCTTTGCCCACGACGGTTTCGACATACATCAAGTCGGGATAGTTCGGATTCTTTACCGACGTGCTGGCCCACAGCGGACGCTGAGGATGCCCGCCTTTTGCGCTGACGTCTTCGAATGCGGGTCCATGGAAGAGCGACAGGAATTTCTGATAGGTCAACTTGAGGTTGGCGACGCCCGCTTTACCGAGCAACCGGTCTAACTGTTTCTCGCCCTTGTCGATGCGCGCTTGAATCAATTTGTCGATCGCGGTGTCGATGCGGCTTACGAAGATGCTGTTGACTGAGCGGATGCGGTCGACCGGTTGGCCGGCGGCGATGCGCCGCCCCAGACCGTCGATGTACGCCTGCGCGGTTTTCTCGTACATGTCGATCGAAAAGATCAACGTGACGTTGATGTTGAGCCCGGCTGCGATACATTCTTCGATGGCCGCAACGCCTTCGTTCGTTCCGGGAATTTTCACCATCAAGTTCGGCCGGTTTACGCGTTCCCAAATCTCTTTTGCGGCCTGGATCGTGCCCTGCGTATCGTGCGCGAGCAGCGGCGAGACTTCCAGGCTGACGAAACCATCGTTGCCGCCGCTCGAATCGTAAATTGGCCGGAAAAGATCGGTCGCGTCTTGGATGTCTTTGATGGCGAGTTCCCAGAAGAGCTTGTCGGCGTCGTGTTCTTTGCCGATCAACCCCGAGAGTTGCTCGTCGTAGTCGTTGCCGGTTCCGATCGCCTTTTCGAAGATCGTGGGGTTGGAGGTCATCCCGCGCAAGCCCTGATCGATCATTTTTTGTAACTCGCCGGAGGCAAACATTCCACGCCGCAGGTTGTCGATCCAGACACTTTGTCCCGCGTCGAGTAATTCACTGAGCTGGTTGTGCATTATCTCTCCCTAACGTTTTGCAGTGGCGAATTTTTCCGATGCGATCTTCGCAATATTTTGGGCCGTAAACCCGTATTCGGCCGCAATGGCCGCAGCGGGGGCGGACGTTCCGAAATGATCGATGCCGAAGGTTATACCCCGCAATCCGGTCCAGCGCTCCCAACCCAGGGTCGCTGCGGCTTCGATCGACATGCGCGCGGTGACGTCGGGCGGTAAAATCGAATCGCGATACGCTTGATCTTGCGCTTCGAAGAGTTCCCACGAGGGCATCGATACAACGCGCGTCTTCGTACCTTGGTTTTCTAAGAGTTTGCCGGCGTCGCGCGCAAGACTCACTTCAGAACCCGTTGCGATCAAAATGAGTTCCGGCAGGCCGTCGCAATCTGCGAGGACGTAGGCGCCACGGGCGACGTTCGCGTTGCGAGCCCCGAGAAAGGGAACCTTCTGGCGCGTAAGTACGAGCGCCCACGGCCCCGTTTTCGGCCGGCACATCAGCTTCCACGCTTCGAGCGTCTCGAGTGAATCCGCGGGCCGGACCACGATCATGTTGGGTGTTGCGCGCAGCGTTGCGAGTTGCTCGACCGGTTGGTGCGTCGGGCCGTCCTCGCCCAAGAAAATCGAGTCATGCGTTAGCACGTAGATGCACCGCACCTTGTTGAGCGCCGCAAGACGCATCGAGCCCTTCATGTAATCGATAAAATTGAAGAACGTTGCGCCGAACGGCAGCAGCCCCCCGTGCAACGCGATGCCGTTATTGATGCCTGCCATGCCGTGTTCGCGCACGCCGTAGTGAATATTGCGCCCGTCGTAGGTGCCGGGTTCGAAATCTCCGTAGCCTTTTAAATAGGTTTTGGTGGACGGATCGAGGTCGGCCGAACCGCCGACGAGTTCCGGCAGCGCGTTTGCGATCGCATTCATCACCGTCCCGCCTGCATCGCGGGTCGCAACGGAGCCGTTCTCTTCCGTAAATGCCGGCCACGGAATCGAAGACGGTAACGTGCCGGAGATCATGCGTTCGAGCTGCGCGGCCTGCTCGGCAAAGCCCGCTTTCCAGCGGTCGAATGTCGTTTGCCACTCGGCCTGCAACTGCGCGCCGCGATCGCCAGTTTCGCGAAAGAACGCGAGCACATCGTCCGGCACGAAAAATGCGGGTTCGAGCGGCCAGCCGAGTTTTTCTTTCGTCGCCTTCACGCCGTCGGGACCGAGCGGTTCGCCGTGCGCGGTATAGCTGTCGACGCGCGGCGAAGCAAAACCGATGTGCGTTCGGATGGCGATGAGCGTCGGCGCGTCGATGCTCGCTTTTGCGGCTGTGATGGCCGCATCGATCGCCTCAACGTCATTGCAGTGGGCGGAATCCACGAAGCCGGTGTTCCAGCCGTAGGCCTTGAATCGCTCGAGATGGTCGTCGGTGAACGTTATGTCGGTCGGGCCGGCGAGCGAGACTTTATTATCGTCGTATAGGACGATGAGTTTGCCGAGCTTCAAGTGACCCGCAATCGACGCGGCCTCGTGCGAAATGCCTTCCATCAAATCGCCGTCGCTGGCCAGGCAGTACGTGTAGTGATCGACGATGCGTTCGGCGCGGTTGAACACGGCCCCAAGATGGGTTTGCGCGATTGCTAGGCCGACCGCGTTTGCGAATCCCTGGCCGAGCGGTCCGGTTGTTACCTCGACGCCCGGCGTGTGGAAGTACTCGGGATGTCCGGGCGTCTTGCTTCCGAGCTGCCGGAACGATTTGAGATCGTCGAGGGAAAGATCGTAGCCGGTCAGATACAGTAGCGAATACAACAGCATCGAGCCGTGGCCCGCCGAGAGTACGAAACGGTCGCGATTGAACCACTGCGGGTCTTTCGGGTTGAAGCGCAGGTGGCGCGTCCATAACGTGTAGGCGAATGCGGCGGCGCCCAGCGGCAGCCCCGGATGCCCGGAATTGGCCTTCTGCACGCCGTCGATCGAGAGCATGCGAATCGCGTTTATCCGTTTTTCGTCGTCGGGCGTATTGGGCACAAAGCGCTCCTCTAGGTTATGGAAGGGCCGATAGGGTTCGAGGGGGACCTCGAATCTCTTACCGGAATCGAGCCGCCATGAATCTGCAGGAAGCGCGCGTGCAAATCGAAGCACTTCTCGACCGTCCGGATGACGTTAAGGGCGTAAGCGGGCGCGTGGTCGATGACGTAATCGCGGCGCTCGACTGCGGCGAACTGCGCGTTTCGCAGCGCTCCGCTTCCGGCGAGTGGGTGACGAATGCGTGGGTCAAGCAAGCAATCCTGTTGTACTTCGCGCGCCAAGAAAACGAATGGATCAACAATCCCGCACACGGCCCGGAATGGAGCCAGCTTCCGCCCGAACAGCGCATTCGCACCGGCATGGTTTTCTACGATAAGATTCATCTGAAGAACAACTATGACGTCTTGGGCGTGCGGTGCGTACCGCCCGGGGTCGCTCGTTACGGATCCTTCCTAGGACGTGGAACGATCCTCATGCCCGGTTACGTGAATATCGGCGCCTACGTGGGTGAGAACTCGATGATCGACACGTGGGCCACGGTCGGCTCCTGCGCGCAGATCGGCAATAACGTTCACCTCTCGGGCGGCGTCGGAATTGGAGGTGTGCTCGAACCCATGCAGGCGCAGCCCGTCATTGTTGAAGACGGCGCCTTTATCGGGTCCCGGTGCATCGTCGTTGAAGGGGTGCGCGTTGAAGAAGAGGCGGTGTTAGGTGCGGGCGTGGTCCTTACGGGCAGCACGCCGGTGGTGGACGTGCGCGGCGCGCAGCCGGAGATCACCAAGGGCCGGATTCCGCGGCGCGCCGTCGTCATTCCGGGAACGTTGCCCAAAAAATTCCCGGCCGGTGAGTTCGGAACGCCGTGCGCGCTGATTATCGGGACGCGTTCGGACGCCACCGACAAGAAAACGTCGCTCAACGCGGCGCTGCGTGACTTCGAGGTAGCCGTTTAAACATGAACCCGCGCGTGCACGCCATCGGCGGATCGCTGATCCGCGAAATCGCCGCCAAAAAGAAACCGTCGTCGATCGACTTAGGGCTCGGCGAGCCCACGCTGCTGCCATCGATGCAGTATTGGAAAGATGCTATTGACCAGACCGCCGCGCACGGATTGAAATATACGGTCAACGCCGGCGACGAACGGCTGCGTGAAACGATCGCCGCGCATTACGCATACCCGCATATGAAAAGCGCGCAAAACGTGTGCGTCATGACGGGTTCGCAAGAAGCCGTTTTCGTTCTTATGAAAACGCTTTTGGATCCGGGCAAGGACGAGTTACTCGTCGTCGAACCCGCCTTTCCCGCGTATGCGAAGATGGCGAAGCTCGAAGGCGTTACGGTGAGCACGGTGGCGATGGACGCCGGCGACGGATTCGCTTTTGACGCACAGCGCATTCTCGGCGCTGTGACAAATAAAACGCGTATGATCGTGATCTGCTCGCCGTGCAATCCGACCTCGCGCGTGATCGGCCGCGCGACGGTTGACGAAATAAGTAAGACCTTGCTCGCACGTCCGGGCGAACCCGTGTATGTGTTGCACGACGAGATCTACCGGGAGCAAACTTTTATCGACGACGCGGGAAGCTTCGGCGCAAACTATCCGCATACGGTCGTAACCAACTCGCTGTCCAAGAGCAACGCTTTGACGGGTTTGCGCCTGGGCTGGACGATCGCCCCGGACGCACTCGCGCCCTCGATCGTCAAAGCGCACGCGTGGGTAACGTCATGTGCCAGCACGTTCGCCCAACGCGTTGCACGGACGATTTTCACAACGCCGCACGCACTCCAGGAACACGCGCAGTGGTACCGCGATCAAGGCGCCGCCGTGACCGAAGCGCTGGCTGCCTGTGGCCTGCGCTACATCCGTCCCGAGGGAAGTTTCTATGCCTGCGTCGCGCTTCCGGCCGGAGTATCGTCGTTGCAAGCCGCGCACGATCTAGCCGATCGCCACGATGTGATCGCCGTACCGGGCGTTGCATTTGGAGAGTCCTTTGAGGGATGGATGCGTTTGAGTTGGGTCGCGCCGATCGCACAAGTGCGCGAGGGCATAAACCGCATTGCTACCTATTGCGCGCAAGAAGTGCGCGACTAGGCGGGAAGCGTAAAGGCGACGATCTCGTTCTTCTCGCGGTGGTTGCTCCAGAATTTCGTCCCGTCAAACGCAAGAGCCCGGCCGGGGAAATGCACCTCGGCGACATCCTCCGCTTTTCCGTCCGCCGGATCGATCGTGGTTATGAAGTACTGATCGGTATCTTCGGCGTCGGTCGTGAGAAGATAAAATTTTCCCCCGGAGAAGACGTGGCCGCAAATACCGTGCGGCGAATCGAGCGCGCGCAGCGTCTTGCCGGTTTCGTCCACGGTGAGGACGCGCTTGTTGTACCATTGACTGATCGAAAGGTGCGCGCCGTCATACCCGAGTTGCGAGCCCGTGTCGTCGGGACACGCAAACGACGCCTCGGATTTAAAGCCGTGACCGGGAACGAAGCGTCGCACGAAGCGGTTGTCGTCCTTGCCTTCGCCGCATAACACGCGCAATTCGTCGCCCAGTGCCGTCACGCCCCAAGGCTTGCCCGGGGTTGCGACTTCTTCGCGAACCGTCCAATTGAGCGGATCGATCGCGTACAAACGCTCCGTTTCGATGGAACCCATCCACAGATGCTCCCCGTCGAACGTCAGGGCTTGCGGGCGCGGAGCAGGCGAGGGGGCGCGAAGAACTTCGACCACATTTTTCATGCGCAGTTTATTCGGAGTCGGGTCTTTCTTGCGCCTCTTTTCGAGCCGGCCCGATCCACACAGTTTGGACGTTGACGAATTCGCGGATGCCAAACCCGGAGAGTTCGCGTCCGTAACCACTGCGTTTGACGCCGCCGAACGGAAGACGCGGGTCGCTTGCGGTCATTCCGTTAATGAAGACGTTGCCGGATTCCATTCGGGCGGCAAGTTGCGTCGCGCGCGCGATGTTTTTCGTCCAGAGATTTCCGCCGAGACCGAAGTGTGAATCGTTGGCAAGTTCGACCGCGTGATCCGCATCGCGAGCCTTGATGACCGCGGCCGCCGGACCGAACGTTTCTTCGCGAAACACCGCCATCGACGGCGTGACGTCTGCCACGATCGTCGGCTCGTAAAAGTAACCGGCGCGCTGCACCGGTTTGCCGCCGGTCACGATTCGCGCCCCTTGCGCAACGGAGGATTGAATCTGACGGTCGAGCGCGTCGCGCAAATCATCGCGGGCCACCGGGCCGAGTTCCGTTTCCGGATCCATCGGATCGCCGAGCCGCTGTTTGGCGGCTGCTTCGCTGAACTTGCGCACGAACTCGTCGTACACGCCGGCCTCCACGATAAACCGCTTGGCGGCAATGCAGCTTTGACCGTTGTTTTGAAAGCGCGCCTTCACGGCGGTGGTTGCCGCAGCGTCGATATCCGCATCGTTCAAGACGATGTACGCATCAGAGCCGCCGAGTTCTAGAACGGTCTTTTTCAATGCATGTCCGGCCGCCGCGGCTACGGCCATGCCCGCACCTTCGCTTCCGGTCAAAGTGGCCGCCGCGATCCGGTCATCCGCGATGAGGGCCGCAATGGAATCGCTCGAGAGCAAAAACGTCGAGAACAGCCCTTCGGGTGCGCCCGCTCCGGCAAAGATGGATTCGATTTCGAGCGCGCAGCGTGAAACGTTGGATGCGTGTTTGAGCACCATCGCGTTGCCGGCCATAAGCGCCGGCCCGGCGGCGCGGATCGCTTGCCAGTAGGGAAAATTCCACGGCATGATGGCGAGCACGATGCCGAGGGCGCGAAAGCCGACGTAACTTTTCGTCGCCGTACTTTCGACGATTTCATCGGCGAGATACTCGTGCGCGTGTTGCGCGTAGAACTCGCAGCACCAGGCACATTTTTCAACCTCGGCAATCGCTTGCGCGAGCGGTTTGCCCATCTCGCGCGTTGCCGTGGCCCCGAGTTCGACCTTGCGCGAACGTAATAGCTCTGCCGCTGCGGATAAAACCGTTGCCCGCTGCGCGAACGAGCGGGAGCCCCAATTTTTCTGTGCCGCAACCGCTCGATCCAAACGCGTATTGACTTCGGCTGCCGTGGTATAGGCGAACGATTCAAGTTTTTTGCCGCTCGCGGGATCGATAGTCTCAATCACTTGGCCCATGCTCCGTCCGGCCCCGCGTACACTTCGATCAAGCCGGCGGGACGCAAGTATTTTTTCGCGACGCGTTGGATATCGGCGGGCGTAACGCGCCCGTAGCGTTCGTTCAACGTCGCGTAATAGCTACGCGGCAGTCCGAAGCGCACCAGGCTTTGAATTTGGCTCAACTCCCCCGCGGGAGATTCTTCGCTGAGTAAGGCACCCGAAACGACGCGCGCTTTGGCTTCGGTCAGTTCGGTTTGCGATACCGGCGAATTTTGCAAACGGCTCAATTGACCGCGCACGAAACGCACGGCGGCAACCACGTTTTGCGGCGCGGCGCTGAGCGTAATAACCATATCGCCACGGTCGCGGTCGGCCTCGATGCGGCTCGAAACGCTGTACACCAACCCGCGCTTTTGGCGCATTTCGTTCATCAGGCGCGATTCAAACGAGCCCGGGCCGGCGAGAATTTGATCGAGCAGGGTGAAAGCGTCGTAGTCCTCGCTCGTGCGCGCCATCACGGCTTGTCCGAGTTGAATGAAGACGTCGTTCGCGCCCGTTCCGACGTATGCGCGTTCGGCGTGCGGCCGCGGAAGCGGCGGCTCGTTCGTATCGGGTTTCGGACCGGTGTTCTTCCAGGTACCGAAGGTCTGCTCGACTGCCGCGCGCGCCCGTTCGGGCGTTACGTCACCGACGATTGAGATGGTCGTGAGGTCGGGGCGCCAGTAACGGCCGGTGTAGTCCAGCAGATCGGCGCGCGTCATTTGCGCGACTCCCTGCTTTGTCGGAAAGCGCAGCGATGGATCGTTCGGTGCGAGCAACCGCTGCAAGAAGACGCGATTGACGGCTTGGCCGGAGACGTTGTTCTCTTGCTCGATGCTGCCCGCCAGCTGGTCGCGCTCTTGGGTAAAGTAGCGGTCGGGAAAGGCCGGATGTTCTTCGCCGTCGGCCACGATGCGCAGCATCGGTTCGAGGTCCGAAGCGAGGCCTTTGGCCGAAAAGGTTTGCCCGAGGTTGATCTGCGCGCCGAGATCGTCGATCGCTTTGCGCTGTGCGGCAAACTCGTAGTGCTCGCTGCCGAAGTTTGCAACATCCGAGGCTAAACGCTCGATGCCGGCCTTGCCTTCAGGTTCGAATTTCGCGCCGGAATCGATGAATCCGCGCATCGAAACGATCGGGCGGTCCGTCCGCGGCTGCACGATCAACGTCAAACCGTTTTGGAGTTTAAAGGTGGACGGATTCAGTTTGCTGCGCGCTTGCGTGGGAATGCGGATCGATCGCGCAATCGCGGGCGGTTCCGTAATCGTTCCGTTGGGAACGCGCGAGCTGAAGTTATCGCTTGCGCTCGAGGTGATCTTTTGGGAATTGCCGTTCGGCGACTGCGTATTGGGGCTCAAGTGGCCGACGACCGTGGGTGCGGACAGATATTTGCTCGCAACCGCCGTGAAACTCGCCGGCGTAATGGCAGCGATGCGGCGGTCTTCGTCGGCAACCTTTTCGCGCACGATTCCGTAGGTGTAACCGACTATGTTGGCGAGGCCGGAAATCGAGTCGCTTCCTAACACACGCTCGGCAATCGTTCCGCGTTTGGAAGCGGAAAGTAATTCCGGATCGAACCCGTTCTTGATCGACTGCGTCATGATGTTTTGAAAGATCGCTTGCGCTTCGTCGGGACGGTGACCCGAATTCATGACGATCATGGTGTTGAGCAGGCCCCCGCGCAGTTGCGTATCGGAGTTAGCGATGACCGCCAGCGCGACGTTGCTCTCGACCAGACCCCGGTAGAACGGACCGCGCTGGTTGTTAATCAGCGTCGCTAGCGTGCTGATTTCCGGCTCGCCGGGTTCGGAATCACCGGGAACCGCGTACGCGATATCGAGTACTTCATAGGGGAATGGAAACGCCGAGTCCGCGATTTTTCCGGTCGCATTAGCAGGATGTGCGCCCGAATGCGCCGGCAGCGTTTTATTTGGAATCGATCCGAAGTCGCGTTGCGCCGCCGCAAATACGGCGGACGCGCGCACGTCGCCCGTAACGACGAGCGTTGCGTTGTTCGGATGATACCACTTGTGATAGTACGTTGCGATATCCGATGCATGAGCGGCCGCGACGTCGGCGCGTTTGCCGATCGGCGTCGAGCCGGCGGGCGAATTTGGATATGCGGCCGCGCGCACGGCGGTCTGCAAACTGAAAAACGGCGAACTGGCGTCGCCGTCGAGTTCGGAGAGCACCGCGCCGCGTTCGACCCGCCACTCGCGTTCGAGCATGAGCGCGCGGCGCATGCGGTCGGCCTCGATGCCGAGCGCGACATCCAGCTTATCGGCCGGCATGACGAAGAAGAAGTGGGTGTAGTCGTACGTCGTCTCGGCGTTCATCGTCGCGCCTAAACGCGCCACGATGTCGTCGAGGCCGCTGGCCGAAATTTTTTCACTGCCGCGAAACATCATATGTTCGAGCGCGTGTGCGAGACCGGTCTTACCCGGCGTTTCGTACAACGAGCCGAAACGGTACCACACGTCGGTTTCGATCACCGGCGCCGCATGATCCTCGACGACGAGGACTTGCAGTCCGTTCGAGAGCGTCTTCTGCGCAACGTTGGGTTGCGTTGAGACGGTCTGCGCGAGCGCCGGGTGGGGGCCGAGCAGGGCGCACAAGCCCAAAAATAGCAGGGGTCGAAGGGATGCTTTCATTCTATCCTTAGGTGGCGAGCGCAGCGACCGATTGGCGCAGGGCGGTGGTGTCCACGCCGAGTTTTTCACTTAGCGCGAGCAAAAATGTTTCTTGCAGCTGCTGGTGGTAGAGAATGCGCGAAATTGCGTCGTGATCCGCTTCGGCGCGCAGTTCGTCGTGCTGCGAGGATTGCCGCTGCGCGACGGCGATGACGAAGATCAAAATGAGCTGCAACACGTTGGAGCACGTCAGTAAGAAAACGAACGGAAACGGATCGAATCTGGTTGCGACGCCGAAGCCGATCCAAGCGAATTGCAGGATGATGGCCAGGATGAGCGCGATCGGCGCTCCCGTGGCGTCGGCAATGCGCTTGCACGTCTTCTCGATCGGGCTCAACTGCTGGCGGTGCAGCGCATTGACGTCCTCAACCAGTGGGTGCTCTTCCATATCAGTGGGCAAGAGCGTTGCGTTTTGGTTCAATCTTCGTCTCCTTCGGCGTCGGGTGCGAGACCCAAATAGTAGCGTGCGGAGGCGCTCACGGCGGCCGCGGGCAGGCAGCCGATCAGTTCCGAACGCAGAATCGCGACCCCCCGCAGCGCCGCAAGCCCACGAATCAGCTCGACCACGCGGTACAGCGGAGTTGCAGCGTAATCCGTAACATTGAGAGAGACCTGCACGACGTTCTCGCTCAAACGCAGGCCGAGCGCCCGCAGCGTCCCCAAGCCGCCCGAACGCTCTCGGATGGCACGCGCGATCGCCCTCGCGATCTCGAGATCGCCGGTTGCCAGCTCAACGTTAAAGGCAATCAGTAAGGCACGCGCGCCGACGGCGACGGCGCCGGCCGTTACGTGCGCGCGCGGATCGCCGAAATCCGGCGTCCACTCCGGCCGTTCGAATCGCGCATCCAGCCCTTCGAACCCTCCGCTGCGTATGGACGCTAAGTTGCGCCGTAACGCGGTGCTCGATGCTTCGCCATATAAGAATGAAGGAATGGACAGCTCGCTCCAAATCCGCCGCGCGCACTCGCGCGCGAGTTCCACCGCTCGCTCCATCGTGGCGGCGCCCAAAGGCACGAACGGCAGCACGTCGAGCGCGCCGATACGCGGATGAACGCCGGCGTGCGCGCGCAGGTCGATGTGTTCGGTCGTCTGACGCGCGAGCGCGAGGGCCGCATCCGATAGTTGTTCGTACGAGCCGATTGCCGTGAGAACGCTGCGATTGTGCACGGCATCGCTCGTGCGGTGAATCACGCGCGCGCCGCAGCGCTCCATAACCGACACGCAGCGGTCGATGACGTCGCTGCGGCGGCCTTCTGAAATATTGGGGACGGTTTCGAACAGCGCCATCAATCCAGTGCGGCACCGATCGCTTGGGCAATATCCGCGTGGGATTGCGGTGTGAAGAGCGTGGTAAATCCAAGACGCTTGGCCTCTGAGGCGCGCCGGACACCGGCCGTTACGGAACGAATTTCACCCGAGAGGCCGAGCTCCCCGAACGCTGCGGCGTCTTGCTCGAGGGGGCGGTTGCGAAAGGCCGATGCAATGGCAAGCGCGATGCCCAAATCGGCGGCCGGTTCGTTCACGCGCAGGC
>JALZBM010000218.1 GCA_030947385.1 Vulcanimicrobiota bacterium | reverse complement strand
TCGTCCCGTATTTGGGAGCGATTATCGGATTCATACCTTCGGTTGCACTGGCGCTTGCTTACAACGGTTGGGAAAACGCCTTGTTTGTCGCGATTTTGTTTGGGGTCATCCAGCAGGTCGACGGCAATTTCATCCTTCCGCGGATCATGAAAGACAACGTGCTCCTTTCTCCGCTGGTCATTATCATTGCGATTCTGGTGTTCTCGGCGCTATTCGGTGTGATGGGGACTTTTCTCGCAGTACCGATTGCGGCCATGGCTCGCGTCATCAAGTTGCACTTTACACCCGCGCCGTCGCCCCGCGAGATGGAACTCGCCGAAGCGCAGGCCAAGGCGCTCACCGTGTTCTAAGAGACTTCCGTGGAACTTCTCCGGTTTTCAGAACTCGCGTGTCACTACGGGGCGCGAGAAATTTTCGGTGGCCTTTCCGGCGTCGTACAAACGGGCGAACGGATAGCGCTCGTCGGTCCGAACGGTGCCGGCAAGTCCTCTCTGTTGCGGTTACTTGCGGACGTAGACGAACTCCACGAGGGCACCGTCGTGCGCGCGAAGGAACTCCATATGGGGTACCTCGCGCAGAGCGTAGCCGACGAAACGCAATTGACGCTTCAAGAGTTGATCGACGCCGCGCTCGAGCGCGCGCCGGACGCGCAGTGGGGACTGCGCAATAAAACACTGCGCACGATGTTAACGGCCTTCGGTTTCGATCCGGCCGACTATTCGCGCCCTTTGCGCGAATTCTCCGGTGGACAGCGCGCAAAGGCCGCGCTCGCCCATCTGTTGATCGACGACCCGGACTATCTCGTTTTAGACGAGCCGACGAATCATCTGGACATCGAAACCGTGCGCTGGCTGGAAGGATTTATCGCAAGCGATAAGCGGGCGTATGTGATTGTTTCTCACGACCGTTACTTTATCGATCGCGTAGCCACCGCCGTATGGGAACTCGAGGGTGGCCGTCTTCATGCCTATCCACCGGCACAACCCGCATACACGGCGTTTATGGAAGCGCGAGCCGCGCGCTTGGAAGACGAGCGCCGCGTATACGGACAATATATTGCCGAGCGCGATAAACGCAAGGCGACGATTGCCGGTTTGCGCTCGACGCTCACTTCGTCCAATTACAGCCGCGTGCGCAGCCGCGAAAAGCAACTCGAGCGGGTCGAGGCCACGATGCAGGCGCCGGAACACGGAGCCGAGCGGGCGCGCATCAAAGTGCGCTTACGTTCCGCGCGCCGCGCCGGCAATGGATTCGCATTCGAAATTGAGGGGTTGAAAAAAGCCTACGACGGCATTCTTTTTGCCGGCCTTACCGTGGCTCTGCAGCAGGGCGAGCGTCTTGCGATCGTCGGTCCGAACGGCGCGGGCAAATCAACCTTGCTCAAAATCCTGGCCGGCGAAGTGGGCGCGGATGCCGGAACCGTGCACTTTAATCCCGCTGCGCGCATCGCCTATTTTGCGCAAAGCGCGCACGACGAACTGGACGTGGAGAGTAGTGCGGTAGACGCCGTTGCGGCCGCGGCGCCGGTGACGGCAGAAGAAGCGCGCGCCCT
This sequence comes from Vulcanimicrobiota bacterium, assembly GCA_030947385.1. Lineage (GTDB taxonomy): Bacteria > Vulcanimicrobiota > Vulcanimicrobiia > Vulcanimicrobiales > Vulcanimicrobiaceae > JACRUB01. Next base: position 2,966 of record JALZBM010000218.1, on the reverse strand, counting down.
ACTGGGACGCATGCGGATCTCGGGGGAGGCGGCAGACAAGCCGGTGCGCGCTTTTTCCGGCGGCGAGCGCCGCAGAATCATGCTCGCGCGTTTGATGGCCCGAAAGGCGGATGTGCTGCTACTGGACGAGCCGACCAACGACTTGGATATCGACAGCCGCGAAGCGCTCGAAGACGTTCTTGACGAGTACGAGGGCGCGATCGTCGTCGTCTCGCACGATCGCTATTTGCTCGCGCGTTTGAGCGACCGGGTGGTGTGGATCGATGACGGAAAATGGGGCGCTTTGGAAGGCGGTTACGACGCGTACGAAGCGTTGATGCGCAGTCGCGATGACGGCGCGCGGACCGCGCAACGTGAAAAGGCCGACGTCCGCAAGGCTGCGCGCCAGACGCCGCTCAAAGTGCGCTCACAACTCGAAGCGCAAGTTGCGCGCGTCGAGCGTGAGATCGCGCAGCGCGACGCCCGCAAAGCCGAGATCGAACTCCTCTTCGAGGATCCCGCTCTGTACGCCGACCGGGCCCGCTACCATACTCTCCAAGAGGAGCTAGCCGGCATCGTGCCCGCGAACGAAGCCGCGGTAAAGACCTGGGAAAATTTGAGCGCCCGTTTGGAGGACCTGACACGAACGGGTTAAGTCGTGCGTTATAGCAATTGATGCCGATACGATTTACACGTTCATTCGGCGCTTGGCTGCTGCTCGCGTTGTGCGCGGGGCTACCGAGCGTCGCGGGCTCCGCACAGTCCGCCAAAGCCGCTGCGCCGCCGAAGAGGGCAGCCGTTGCCGCTTCCGCGCCGCTTCCAAACGGCGATAAGCTCTTGGCGCAGATTCGCAAAGTTTTCCGGTCCCACCGGCCGCCGCCGGCCTTCATAACCTATACGCTCACGCGCGCGCAGTCCACGGAGCAAGGCTACCCGGACTATTCGGAAACCTATACCGACCACTTGTGGGTGCGCAGTTCGGACCGGGCCGGATTGCGGCGGCGCGTGTTCCGCGACGACTACCGCGGCCCGTTGCAGTTCGAGCGGCCGGCATTTAACGAGGCGCGCGATCCCGGTCCACCGACCGCGGACGTGTTCGAACCGGCGCCGCTGCATCCGCATCCGGTAGAATTCGTCCCAACGCCGGAGCCCGTCGGGACGCCGCTTCCCGAGATCGGTTCCGTACAAGCGATCGGCGAAACGCAATACCGCGTCACGAAAGTGGCGCTGGAAGGCACGCAGTATCATTTGAGCGTCGTTCCGCTGCGCGATCCCGACCGCAACCGACTGCGGGAGATCTACGTCGATGCAAAATCGCTCGAAATGCAGAAGTTCGTTGCGACCGATAAGCTCTTCGTCGACGGCGGTCCGACCTACGCCGCCATCTTCACGACGACGATGAGGATGTTCCAGGGGCGCCCTGTAGTGACCGCCATTCACGGTCAGGTCGAGGAGTCATACGTCGGTAACGGCGAGCAAGTCGACTATGAATTTAAAGATATTACGTTCCCGGCGAGTCTGCCGGCGTGGTATTTCGACCCGCACACCTACGCCTCGCATCAATCGGATGCCCCGGAGTAGCGTACATCCGGATCGTGCGGGCGTGCGTTAAAACAGTATGAAGACATCAAAAACGCTGGTCATCGCGGTGCTCGCCGCGCTCGTCATGTACGGCACGGCAGCCCCTCGCGCCGCATCAGCCGCACAGGAGCAGCATGCCGTGCTTGCCGGAGGATGTTTCTGGGGCATGGAAGCCGTTTTTGAATCGCTCAAGGGCGTCTCGAACGTCGTCTCCGGCTTCGCCGGCGGGAGCCGCGATACGGCCCATTACGACACGGTAAGTACGGGAACCACGGGTCACGCCGAAGCCGTCGACATCACGTTCGATCCCGCGCAAATTTCATACAATCAGTTGCTCGAGGTGTACTTTACCGTCGCGCACGATCCGACGGAGCTGAACCGCCAGGGTCCGGATTCCGGGACGCAATACCGCTCGGCGATTTTCTTTGAAAACGACGCTCAGAAGCAGACGGCGCAACGCGCGATTGCGCGTTTGAAAGCCGAGAAAAAGTTTAGCGCTCCGATCGTTACGCAGGTTGCGCCGCTGCGCGGTTTCTATGCCGCCGAAGCGTATCATCAGCACTATCTCAAGCTGCACCCCTACGAGCCGTATATCGTCTACAACGACATGCCCAAACTCGCCGCGCTGCAGAAGACGTTTCCGCGCCTGGTAAAGGGCCGCTAACCCCGCTTTGCGTCGACGATAGCACCGTCGATGGCGCTCCAAATCATGGTCTTTGGAAGGAGCATCGGGAATTTCTCGATGCTCAATTCTAAGGTCGACGCAGATTCCGAGTAGGTAAACGAGCCGACGAGGCCGTTGCTCGAAATCGAGCCGCTGTCGCCTGCCGGCAGCGCGACGCGCGCGCGTTCCAGTCCCGCGCGCAACTTGCTAAACGCTTGCCGCGAAATACCTTCGTACGTTCTCTTTTCTGCCGTCATGAAGCGGTTCTACCCAATTATCGCGCGGCGGCTGTGCGCTTTGCCCAGATGTAATAGACCGGGACGCCGGAGAGCAAAATTGCAATGCCGATGAGCGTGTCTTTCGGTGCCTCGCGCACGCTGTCGAGGATGATCGCCAGGCAGACCGCGAGGAAGAAAATCGTGGACCACGGATGGCCGGGAACGCGCATGCCGGAGGCCTTTTCGGAAGGATCGCCGCGGCGGCGAAAGACGAACAGCGCAACCGCCGCGAGGGCAAAGAAAATGAAATCCATCGAAGTGACGTAGTTGAGGATATCACCGTACCGCTGACCCCAAACCACGAGAATAAGCACCGCGAGCACCGCCTGCAAGGCGATTGACAGAACCGGCACGCGCGTTTTGGGATGCAACCACGCCGCGCTGCGGAAAAAGACGCCGTCCACCGCCATGGCGTAATAAATCCGCGGCGAGACCAGAATTTGGTTGCTCAGAAATCCCAGGGT
>JALZBM010000217.1 GCA_030947385.1 Vulcanimicrobiota bacterium | reverse complement strand
TCCCACATGGATGGCCTTAGTTGAAAACTTCATGCTAATACGGGAACACTCCACGAGAATCGGCAGTTTCAAAAATGCCGCTTACGCGGCCTTGCGTTACGTCAAGAATCAGCGCCTTGACGATCCCCCCGCCGCGCGACTTAAAAAGGAAGCCGGTGTCTTTGATATCTTGAAGAGAGATCGATGTCAGATCGTTCTTCCACGAGGATGCCGTCAACCGGTCGAAGTGAGGCGCCTTGAGCATCGTTCCGCCCGATGGAAAGTGGAGCGTATAGTCGTTTACCGTGTCCGCGAACGCTGCCGCGCAGCCGTTGGGCCCGGGCGATGCGCCGGCCGCGGGCGGGGTCGATGCCGGGCCCGTGACGTACAGATCGCTTCGATCCGGGACTCCTTCGGCACTTTTGTCATCCCCGGTTTTGAACGCGAGGCCCTCGGCGTGAGCAAAACCTCCGCATCCCGTGCTGAACGTGCGGTACACAACGGCCGGCACGCGCAACGTTTGCTTGAGCGACCCGGAAAGGGTTGCGACAAGGGTGGTTCGGCCGCTGCGTTCTTTGCGGTTCGGCCCGCGCGCAGATGTTAAGATTTGGTAGCCGGGTGCCGCGACCGCGCCGGCGGGTCCGTTGAATGTATCTTTTTGCGCAAACGAAATGAGTCCGCGCGTATCGCGCCATTTCACGGTCGGCGGCGTTACTTCACGCGGCATCGCAAGGTACACATGCGGGAAGAAGATCGGCAAGCGCGATTCGTAAGCACCGAAAACGAGCACCGGAGATGACGCCCGCGCGGTGCACGACCACCAATCCGCTTGAATCAAATGTTCTTTCTGCGAACACGGCAAGTAGTTGATCTCAACGCGTGAAGCACCAAGCGCGTTCGAAACGGTTCCCACGGCGAGTAGCAGTAAGCCGAGTGTAATTGAGAACCTCAAGCGTCATACCTTCGGCATCGGATCGGAACTCGTGGAGAGATACGAGATGATGTCTTGGCGCGTCAACACACCGACCGGTTCGGCACCGTCCGCCACGACGACGGCATGGTTGGCGAGCGTCAGAAGTTTGTAGGCGCGGTCGATATCCGCGCTTTGATCGAGCACCGGGAACGGGCGGCCCATCACTTCGCTGACCGGCTTATGCAAGATGTCTGCTTGATCGAACACCGATTGCATAACGGCCACATCGTTGATGCTGCCGATGAGTTCGTGGCCCTGCATGACGGGGATTTGCGAAATCTCGTATTTGCGCAACAGGTCGAGCGCGAAGCGAACGACGTCCGTGTCCTTTACCGTAATCATGGGCGGCAGCGGGCTCTTACTGCGCAGCACGTCGCCGACGCTGGCTTTGCGTTTGCCTTCGGAAATAAATCCGTTGGCGATCATCCAGTCGTCATTGAAAATCTTCGACATGTAACCGCGTCCCGAATCCGGAAACAGCACTACCACAACGGCATCCTTGGGCAACGTTTTCGCGAGCTTAACCGCGGCAACGGCCGCCGTTCCGGAAGATCCACCCACGAGCATGCCCTCTTCGCGCGTGATGCGCCGCGCCATCATAAACGACTCGCGGTCCGGCACGCGCACCATCTCGTCGATGACTTTCATGTCGACCGTATCCGGCAAATACGACATGCCGATGCCTTCAACGGCATAAGATTTTGGAATGTCGCCGGAATAAATCGAACCTTCGGGATCCGCACCGATGACGTGGATTTTTGGATTTTGTTCCTTTAAGTAGCGCGCCGAACCGGAGATGGTTCCCCCGGTTCCGAGGCCTGCCACGAAGTGCGTGATCGTGCCGCGCGTTTGCTTCCAAATTTCCGGCCCCGTCGTTTTGTAGTGCGCGAGCGGGTTTGACATGTTATGAAATTGATTGGGTTGGAAAGCGCCCGGAATCTCTTGGGCGAGGCGGTTGGCAACGCCGTAGTAGGATTCGGGCGAATCGTTCGGCACGTTGGTCGGCGTCACGACGACTTCCGCGCCGTAGGCTCGGATGAGGTCGATTTTTTCACTCGACATCTTGTCGGGCATCACAAGGATGCACCGGTATCCGCGAATGGCGGCCGCCATTGCGAGGCCCGAGCCCGTATTACCGCTCGTCGGTTCGACGATCGTGCCGCCCGGTTTGAGATGGCCCTTGGCTTCGGCTTCGTTCAACATCTCGACCGCGGGGCGGTCTTTAACGCTGCCTCCGGGATTCATGTACTCGACTTTCGCCAGAACCAGACACTCGGCTCCGTCGGTGACCTTATTGAGCCGGACAAGCGGCGTGTTGCCGATGACCTCCAACGCGTTTTCAAAATAGACCGGGCCCGTTTTGGGGTCCGCGGACATCGCACTAGCCAAGTTCACCTCCGGGGGATTGACTTTCGCGCCTTCAGCGCAGGTGTGGACCTTGCCTGCGCGGGTACACTACCGGCATGGAGAAACAACGCTGTTCCAACCTTTCGTGCGTGTGCGAAGTCCCGCTCATGGGTGACGCGTGTTCGGACTACTGCAAAAGTGGTGGCCGCAGCGATGCCGAAGAAATCATCTGTCACTGCGGGCATCAGGTGTGCGCTGACGAGATGAAAGCCGACCTCAGTGAGGGCGCACCCGCTTCCTAACTACACATCGGAGACGACATTGAAAATTTCGCGGTTGCTCGGCCTCACCATGGCCGCGTGTTTGCTCGTCGCGTGCAATAACGACGAGTTGCCCGGCGGCGGAAAATACGCAACCTTCAAAGGCGTCGTGGTCGATGGCGCGGGCGCGCCGATCCCGAATGCGACTGTGACCGTCGATACGGTACTCGTGCAAACAACCGGACCCGACGGCAGTTTTAGTTTCGCAAATGTGCCCAGCGGCGACATCGACTATGCCGTCAAGGCACCCGACGGCTCGACGTTCCAAAGTCTCACCGGCCACGCGCACGCCGATCCGCTGACAACCGCAACCGTCACCATCAAGCTCCCGGCGAGGGGCGCGTCTCCAACCGGAACTCGCTGGGACCCATCTTCACGAACGAGGCGCGTTGGGCGATTGCGCGTTCGATTATCGTAATCACGACCGAAGCAAGTTTGACCGGATCGTGACGAACGGTTGAGGTTTCGCTGATTACCTTTGCGGAAACCGGCGTAACGCCCAAGGCCTTGATCGCATCAATGTCCGGCGCGACGGGAATCTGACCTTCCTCCGCGTACGCTTCGAGCAATTTCGAGGGCGCTTCTTCGTTGACGACCGCGTAGTCAAAAATCTTGCGTCCCACATTTTTGATCAATGCCGCAATGTGTTCCGAAGCGGATAACTCGTCGGTTTCACCCGGTTGCGTCATCACATTGCAGACATACATCTTTACCGCGCTGGACCGTTCGATCTCTTCGGTGATGCGGTCGACAAGTAAATTTGGGAGAATCGAGGTAAACAAACTGCCCGGCCCGAGCACGATCGCGTCCGCATCGCGGATCGCCTCGATCACTTCGGCCAGCGGGGCTGCATACGGCGGATCAAAATAGACGCGCTCGATTTTTCCGTGCGATGCAGAAATATTTGACTCGCCTTCGACAACGGTGCCGTCATCGAGGGTAGCGCACAAGCTGACGACGCCCAGGGTTGCGGGTAAAACGCGCCCCTTGATGTTAAGCACCCGGCTCGACTCCTTGACCGCCGCATCGAAATTGCCGGTAATTCCCGTCATGGCCGCGAGAAACAAATTTCCGAACGAATGACCGATCAAACCGCCGCCTTCGCTAAACCGGTACTGAAATAAGTCGGTGACGAGCGCTTCGTCGTCCGCGAGTGCAACGAGGCAATTGCGGATGTCGCCCGGCGGAAGAACGCCGAGTTCTTTTTGCAGCCGCCCGGAACTTCCGCCGTCATCGCTAACCGTTACGATCGCCGTAAGGTTGGCGGTGAATTTTTTCAGCCCACGCAGGAGCGTCGAAAGCCCCGTGCCGCCGCCGATTGCGACGATCTTATAGCCGTTGCGTAAACGCATTTCCAGGAGCGAGTCGATCAAATGTCCCGAGCCGCCGGTGCTGGTGGCAGTGAGAATCGAGCTGAACCACTGCCGCAAGCCGAATCCGATCAGCACCACGCCGATGAGGGTAAATATCCACGACAGGTATCGCGGCGGCATGAAGTCATCGACCATGTTGTCGACCCACTCGTTGACGTGGAAGTGCAATCCCTCGGCGACGAGCCAGCGGTCGAGCCCATTGACCAACAGCAGTGCGCCGATGATGCAAACGATGAGCCAGCGTTTCACGCCGAGGCCCGGATAGAACCATTTGATGAGCCGCAGCGGGCGTTTTGAGATCATCGTGCCGTGTCCCGCATTACGATGTGCAGACCGGCTTGCTCGTTTGTGCGCAGATGATCGAACAGCCGGCGCGCGATGTAGACCGAGCGGTGCCGCCCACCGGTGCAGCCGATTCCGATTGTGAGCTGCGATTTGCCTTCGGCGATATAGCGCGGCAGCAAAAAGTCGATCATGTCATACATCTTATCCATGAACGGGGCAAACGCGGGATCCATTTCGATAAAGGCTCCGACCGCCTCGTCG
>JALZBM010000052.1 GCA_030947385.1 Vulcanimicrobiota bacterium | reverse complement strand
GTGTAAGAACGGGGCTTGCGGTTTCGAGAGCGTGAAAACGACGGTCGTAGGATTCGGTGCCCGGACGTCCGTGATGACGCCGGGGAAACCGCCGAACATCGTCGCGTAGTAAACGTACGGATCGTTGCGGTGATTCGGATTGGTCGGCAGGCGCCAGCGATCGAAGTTAAATTTTACCGCGCGCGCGTCGACGGGCGTGCCGTCCGAAAATTTTAACCCTTTCCGAAGCGTAAACGTCCACGTTTTTCCGTCCGCCGAAGACGTCCACTTTTCGGCCAGTGCCGGCGCGATATCAAAACCGCCCGGCTTGAAACGGACGAGTCCCCAGAGCACTTCTTGCGTGAGATTGAGCGACAGTCCGTCACTCGCTTGAGCGGGATCGAGGGTTATGGCGTCTTTGACGCGCGCGACCACCAGCGTACGTGCACCGGCACCGCTACTTCCGCTCGAATCGGTTCCCCCTGCGCAACCCGCAAGGAGCGTTATTCCAAGCGCGATCGCGATCGTGACTTTGCGTTTCTCGAAAGGCAATTCGATACTCCTAGTGGGTCTTTACGGTAAACGTCCAGCTCTTTGTGGCAACGTTGCCCGCCAAATCCGCAACGCGCACGGTGACGTGAACCGGTCCATCGCCGAATGTGTTCAACGGGTGATACTCAATAAACGCCGCGCTGCGGTTCGAGCTTGCGGTAACGTCGTGACCGTTGATGATTAGCGTGATGCTCGAGACGTTGACCGGCACGGCCGCCGAAGCGAACGTAGCATAAATGCTCGGATCCGGGTTGTTCACCGTCTGACCCTGGTCCGGCCCGAAGTCACCGATGCCCGGCGGCGTGCTCGAAGCGGAGACTTCGATCGTTGACTGCGCGCGCGGTGCATCGCTATCGCGCACCCGCAGGTAACCGAACAGCGGCGCCGCCGCAAAATTTGCGCCGCGTGGAATTTTATAGGTTGCCGCGTACACGCCGGGGGAAGCCTCACGAAGCGCAATCCCGCGGAAATAGGGACCCACGTCGTAACTCGCCTGGCCACCGGGCGTACCTTTCATGAGGACTTCGAACGTTTCTCCCGGACGCAGCGGATGCCTCAAAGACGGCTCGATCGATGCGATGGCAACGGCGCCCACCGGCGCCGGCGTACCGGCCGCTTTGCGCGTTGCGACGACTTCACGAATCTCCGAGGTGACCAGGTTGTAGCGAACGGTTAAGTCATCGTCGATATGCAAATCGCCGGTTTTTGCGCCCTGTCCATTGAGCGAGAGCGTCGTTACGCCGGTCGGCACGATAACGTGCCCGTCGCTGAGCACGAGCGTATTTCCCGAAATTGCGGCGATCGTTCCCTGACGCGAAGCAAACGCATCGACCACGCGGTTGACGGAGTTATCTTTTCGCAGCTCAATCTTCGCGTAGTCGCCGACGTGCACGTCCTGCAGCGTTCCCGGCGTCGTCGCGTTGGCGACCACGTCGTCGATGATAACGGAGGCTGAGAACGGAATCGCAATCGTCTTTACGGATGCGCCGCTCGTAACGGTGATGGTCGGCGGCTGCGAATCGTTGTCCACCGCTTCAACGATGCCCTTATAGTCGTGCGTACCGTCCGCGCCCGCCGACAGCGTTGCCGAACGTCCCGCAAGCGAGGAAGTAATCTCGACGTTTTGCGTTTTCGCGTTATAGACCGCCTGCGCGCCAAGACCCGCCGAAAAAAACCGCAGCGGCGCAAAGAGCACGCCCTTGAGTTCGACCGGAGCCGACTCCAATACAACCGGAGCACCGTTGACCGAAGCAATTTTTGAACCAACCGTTAGATAGATCGTCCGGTCGGATACCTGCGTCGTAATGCGCCGCCCCACGCGGTTGAACGGTAGGCCGAGCGCCCCAAGGATGCGGCGGACGGGAACCAGCAGCCGGTCGTGGACGTACCGCGGCGCGGGCTCGATCCAAAGCGGGGCCGCGTTAATCGAAACCGTGATCGGAGCCGGCTTGACTCTGTGGCGGACCGCATGTGTTTTTGCACCATGCAGTGCGATGACCAATGCGCTAGCCAGCATTTCTGGGCAGTACCTCGCGATAAAGGGCGGCGGTTTGACTTGCGCACCGGTCCCACGTGAGACCTTCGGCAAGTTTCCGGCCTTCATTGACGAGAGCGGACCGCAGGCCCTGGTCGGCGAGCACTCGCTCCAACCGAATGGTGAGCGCTTGCACGTCCCGCGCGGGAAAGGTGAGCGCCGCACTTTCGAGCACGCGCGGAATCGCATTTTCGCACGCGACCACCGCTGTCCGGGCGGCCATCGCCTCGAGCATCGGCAATCCGAAGCCTTCGCAGAGCGCCGGATGAACGAGCGCCGCCGCACCGGCGTAGAGCGCGGGCAGCTTTTCCGGCGGCACGTCTCCCAAGACGACAATTTGGCGCTGCGCGGTTTGGTAGTGCGAGAGTTGCGGGCCGAAATCGTCCGCGCCGGTGAGATACAGATCCACCGCAAGCTCCGGCGGCAAGCTCGCCCATGCTTCAAACAGCGTTACTAAGTCTTTGTGCGCGCGGTGATTTCCGACGTTCAAGAAATACGGTTGCGCCGCGCGAAATGGGGTAATTCGTGCCAGGAAACGGTCGTCGACGCCGAGCGGAATGACGCGGCACTTCTGCGGATTCACGCCCAGAAATTCTTCGAGATCGCCGATGGTTCGCGGGTCGTCCGTCAGGACCAACGCCGCGTGGCGCGCCGCGAATTTTACGACGGTTTTATAGTACGGTCCGACTTTGCTCTTAAAGAATTCCGGAAAACGCAGATGGATCAAATCGTGAATCGTCACAATGTAGGGTCGCGGCGGAAGCACCGGTGTGTAGAGCGACATGAAATGCGCGAGATCGACACCGGCACGCCGCATCGCAAGCGGCAACCGGATCTGCTCGTCGAGGCCGAAATTCGCCCCTTCGGTAAAAGCCGTAAACGCCAAATCCGGAGCAACCACCGGCAGACGCGAAGTAAGTTCGGTCGTGTACGCCTTCATGCCCACGGACATTTGGCGCGTCAAGCGCGCATCGAGCCCCACGCGGGCGGTCATGCCAAGCCCTGTTTATGCGCCTTGCGGATGGCGATTGCGGGATACCACGCGGACCACCATGCAGCATAAATGCCGCGCCATCCGTCCAGAACGGCACCCCGCGCAAGCAGCAGATACACAAAACGCAGCCACGCTTTCGCGTCTTCAAACGACGCGCGTGCGCGCCCCGGCCGCAAGGCCTTGGCTTCAAGTGTCGTGTAGCGGTCGACTTTCTCGCGATAGGACGCAACCGTCGGGTACGAATAATGCAACAGCCGCCCGGACAAGTCGGCAACCGCGCCCGGGACCGACCAAACTTCGTGGACTTGCGCGTTATCGCTCATTCCTCGCGACCGCAGCTTCGCCCGGTCGGTTCGAAAGAGGCGCAAAATACGCTCGTTGCTCCAGATGCGCATGGGCCGGCCGCAGAAAAACGTCGTACGGGCGAGTTTGTAGCCGCCGCTCGAACCATCCGCCTCGAGCATCGCGCCGCGCAGTTCCTCATCGAGTACTTCGTCCGCGTCAATCATTAGCGTCCACGGCGTTCGAACGTGACCGAGCGCAAAGGCGCGCGCGTCGATGTAACCGCGCCACTCGCGCTCGATGATCGTGGCACCGGCGTCTACCGCAATTTGTTGCGTGCGGTCTTTTGAGAGCGAGTCCAGCACCAGCACGGGCATTCCGTGCGGCAGGCTCTGTAACGCGCGTCCGAGGTTGGCCTCCTCATTCTTCGTGAGGATGACGGCAGTTATGCTTGCGGGGTTCAGATCGAAATCGAAGGTTCGAGCGTCGTTTCGCCTGCCGGTCGGTGCTCCACGAGACTTTCCCGCGCGAGCGTCGCACCGACAAAATCGCGATACAACGGTGAGGGACGATTGGGGCGCGACTTAAATTCCGGGTGGGCTTGCGTGCCGACGAACCAGGGGTGCAGATCGGCGGGCAATTCGATGACTTCCACGAGCGTCGTCTTTCCGATAACGTGATGGCCGGAAAAACGCATGCCGTGCTCCTCGAACAACGGGCGGTAGCGGTTGTTGAATTCGTAACGGTGGCGGTGGCGTTCGCTGATATGCAACGAGTCATAGGCCGCCGCGGCGAGCGTATCCGGTTCGAGCGTGCAGGAATACGCACCTAAGCGCATCGTGCCGCCCATTACTTCTTGGTTGCGCTGCTCGGGCATAAAGTCGATCACGGGATCCGGCGTGGTTTCATCGACTTCGCTCGTCATTGCTTCGGACAGCCCGCACACGTCGCGCGCAAATTCAACGCAAGCGAGTTGCATGCCGTAACAGATGCCCAAAAACGGCACGCGTTGTTCGCGCGCGAATTTGATTGCGCGCAGCTTGCCTTTGATGCCGCGCGCGCCGAAGCCGGGCGCCACAAGGATGCCGTGCATGTTGCGCAGCACGCCGACGCCGTCATTTTCTACCGTTTCCGAATCGATGCGCACGATCTGCACCTGAGCGTTGTGGTGAATGCCGGAATGGTAGAGCGCTTCGGCGATCGAGATGTACGCGTCTTTGAGTTCGACGTATTTTCCGACCAGCGCGATGCGCACGTGGCGGGCCGGCGCCATGATCCGGTCCACGATCTCGGCCCAATCTTCGAGCGCGGGCGGGTTACCGGCTAAACGCAGCTTGCGGATCGCCGCTTCAGCCAAACCTTCGGCTTCCAAATTCAAAGGCACTTGATAGATGGTCTTCGCATCGCCGTTCTGGACGACGGCGCTCGGCGAAACATCGCAAAATAGCGCGATCTTTTCTTTGAGTTCCATCGGAATGGGAACGGCCGATTGGGTGCGGCAGACGATCGCGTCGGGCTGAATGCCGATCGCACGCAATTCGCGCACGGAGTGCTGCGTCGGTTTGGTTTTCAGTTCTTCGGCGGCCCCCAAGTGCGGCACGAGCGTGAGGTGGCAGAACATCACGTTCTCTTCGCCGACGTCGTAGCGAATTTGACGGATCGCTTCGAGGAACGGGAGCGATTCGATGTCGCCGACGGTTCCGCCAACCTCGACGATGCACACATCGGCCTGGCTTTCTTCAGCCACGCGCTTGATGTGGGCCTTAATTTCGTTTGTGATGTGCGGGATGACTTGCACGGTGGCACCGAGGAAGTCGCCACGGCGCTCTTTATCGATAACGGAGCTGTAAATCTGCCCCGTCGTGACGTTATTTGCGCGGGAGAGATTTTCGTCGATGAAGCGTTCGTAATGTCCGAGATCGAGATCCGTCTCGGCGCCGTCTTCGGTAACGAAGACCTCGCCGTGCTGATATGGGTTCATCGTGCCCGCATCGACGTTGATGTAGGGGTCGAGCTTTTGCACCGACACACTGATCCCGCGACTCTTCAGCAAGCGTCCTAAGGACGCCGCCGTGATCCCCTTACCGAGCGAACTGACGACGCCACCGGTAAAGAAGATAAATTTTGCCATCTCGGGATGACGTTATTCCGCGAGGTCCCCCGGCGGACCTTGAGGGTCCGCTATTCTGACGTACCGCTCGAGTCCCGCGTAATCACGCACGATCGCGACGCCGGCGCTTGTAAATGCCTCGCTCGCGAGGTCGCGCAGACCCTTGACGGTTGCGGGAGCGGCTTCCAAAAGAACGAGGGCATCCGAATTGAGCAAGCGCGGCAACTGCGGCAACAATCGCCGGTACACGTCGAGCCCGTCCACACCGCCGTCAACGGCAATTGCCGGCTCAAAACTGACCGGATCCGGAGCGGGAGGCAGCTGCGCCGTTGGAACGTACGGCAAATTTGCAATCACGCAATCGTACCGTTCGCGAGACACCGGTTGCGTGAGATCGCCTTCGAAGAACGTGCAGCGGTTGGAAACGCCGAGACGCTGCGCATTTTGCCGGGCGACAGCCAGGGCCTTCGCACTAATCTCCGTCGCATTCACCAGTGCATCCGCAATTTCGACGGCCATCGTGCACGCGATCGCGCCGCTACCGGTGCCGACATCCAGAACGCGCGGCGGGACGCCTGCCGCGCGAGACCGTACATACGTTATCGCGTCTTCGATCAGCCGTTCCGTCTCGGGCCGGGGCACCAAAACATCCTGCGTGACGAGAAATTCTCGGCCGTAAAACCACCAGCTCCCGATGATATACGCCACCGGCATGCCATGCGTGCGCTCGTTCAGAATTCCGTCAAATGCAAGGGCTTGCAATCCGGTAAGGCGCTCTGTTCCGTGTGAAATCAGCCATGCCGGTTTACAATCGAGCGCATGTGCCAGCAGCAGTTGCGCATCCCGTCGTGGAGAGTCGCTGCAGTGGCTAAGCTGCTCGGCCGCACGATAAAGCGCGGCCGAGATGGTTTGTTCAGGCAGCTGAGGTTTCGCCCGCCAGTAAACGCGCGCGTTCGTCGCGCAGCAGTTCGTCGACGATGTGGCTCATATCGCCGTCCATTACGCCGCGGATGTTTCCGAAACTTTGGTTAATACGGTGATCGGTGATCCGGTCTTGCGGATAGTTATAGGTGCGAATCTTTTCAGAGCGATCGCCCGTCCCCACCTGGCTGCGGCGCATGGAGCCGACGGCCTCCTCGGCTTCGCGGCGCTTGCGGTCGGCGAGTACGCTGCGCAGCATCGTCATCGCGCGTTCGCGGTTCTGCAACTGCGAACGCTCTTCGCTGCACGCCACGATCACACCGGAGGGGACGTGCGTGATCCGAATTGCCGATTCCGTTTTGTTGACATGCTGGCCACCCGCGCCGCTGGCCTTAAACGTATCGATTTGCAGATCTTTGGGATTGATTTCAACCGCAGCGTTGTCTTCTTCGACGATCGGCAGCACGGCCACCGTTGCCGTACTCGTGTGGACGCGGCCTTGGGCTTCCGTGACCGGCACGCGCTGTACGCGGTGCACGCCCGACTCATGTTTGAAATTGCGGTACGGGGCGCTGCCTTTGACCGAAAACACGACTTCTTTGTAACCGCCCGAATCGCTCTCGTTCATCGAAACGATTTCGACGCTCATGCGCTGCGTTTCCGCGTAGCGCATGTACATGCGCGCGAGATCGCCGGCAAAGATGCTCGCTTCATCGCCGCCCGCTCCGCCGCGAATTTCGATGAACACATCTTTATCGTCGTTGGGATCCTTGGGGATCATCAGAAGCTGGAGCTTCTCTTCAATCGCTTTGCGGGCGGCGCGCAGCGATTGCGCTTCTTCTTCGGCCATGGCGTGCAGCTCCGGATCGCTGCGATCCTTGAGCAGCTCTTCGTTGGCCGCAATGCTTGCGTTGATGCGTTCAAACTCACGGTATGCTGCGACCGTCTCTTCTATTGAAGAACGTTCTTTTACGAGCGCCGTAAAGCGTGCTTGATCGAACTCCCCCGAAGGATGCGCGAGTTCGCCTTCGATTTCATCGAATCGTCTGGCAATCGTATCGAGCCGGTCGTAAATACTCATGGTTTATAATTCGATGCTCGGGCGAGCGGCAGGTGGCAAATAAAAAGCGAGCTGCATGAAAGCAGCCCGCTTGGAAATGAACGGCGTCGCTAAACGGCGGCTTCGGCGGCTTTTTGAGCATCCTTGGCGGCTTTGCGCGAAGCGGCTTCGTCCTGCTTTTTCTTCGCAGCGACGACACGCTGGTTGAATTTATCGACGCGGCCGGCCGTATCGATGAACTTTTGCTGACCGGTAAAGAGCGGGTGGCAAGCCGAACAAATTTCGACGCCGATTTCCGCGAGCGTCGAGCCGGTCGTAAAAGCGTTGCCGCAGGCGCAGTGCACCTTGGCTTCGGGGTACCATTTGGGATGAATCTTGTCTTTCACAGCCTTCACATTGTATCAGACATGGCAAGAGGGGCCACCTTCTACCGTACCGGCGCCTTGCGCCGAATGAGAACAACCGGGACCGCGTAAACGTTGCTCGGACATGAACATCTTTAGCGCGATCATCGCCTTGCTAGCCGCCTGCTTGCTGGGCGCGCCGGCCTCGGCGGCCGGCATGACGGGAACGGTCCCCGGAGTGGCAACCATCCTCAACAGCGGGTCGACCAATACCGGTGGCTACACCGTTCGCGTATACGCCGGCGGCAAGGCCGAAATTACGATGACGCGTGCCGGCTCGATACGCAGAGGCGCGGTCTCGCGCCGGATGGCCTCCGACCTCTTTGGGGCGATCCACGCGGCGCAATCCTCGACCCGCCAGTTTGAATCGGCCTGCATGAAGAGCGCCTCCTTCGGCACGACGATGCGCGTGAAATACGGGACGTGGATTTCCAACGATTTAAGCTGCCCGGTTTCCGGTGCGATGACCGCTTTAAAACAGAAGGCAATGGCGGTGCTCACGGCGCTGCGAGTCGAACCGGCAGCGATCGGCCGTCCGGTTTCCCTGCCCATCAACGAACCGCGGCGCCAAGAACCGCCGAGCCCGAGCGCGACACCCCGCCCGCTTCTGTAGGGTTGAACTATATGGTAGACTTCTGCTTGCCGCAAATCTTCGTTTAAGGGAGCCCCGGATACATTGAAACGTCTCATCAGCACGCTCGCCGTCGCCGCTCTCGCGCTGGCCGCCGGCGCATTCGGCCCAGGCGCGCGGCAAGTCGTCGCGGCAGCCACAGCGCCGCCACCGCCGCCGGCACCCTCCAAAGTCGCGCCGACAGTCCCTCCCGCCGGCTTGCCTGCGGCGGCGTCGTCCCCCGGTGTGAGCATCCCGCTCTCGCCGAATTCGAAGGCTTCGCCCAGCGCACCGCCGGACGACAACCGCAAGGGCCTCGACGGCGTGTGGGAAGTTGCCGTGCAAACGACCGACGGCGAAACGAGTTACGTGCATTTTAAAATCGCACAAAAAGGCTCGACGCTGACGGGCATCTTCTTAGATAACCAGCACAACAACAAAAAATATCCCGCTGCCGGCTCCGTTGACGGCAAAAACTTCCATCTCGTCGTCACCAAAGATGACGGGTCGATCATCACGATGGAAGCCCTTGTCGACGGCACGACCGACATGGTCGGCATGATGAAGCAAGGCAGCAATCAAGTCGCGTTCACCGCGGCATATCGCGCGAAATACAAGCTGCTCGACAACATCAGCCCCGGACTACCCGGCGGAATCGGCGGCGGCTCGGGCGGCGGCGCCGGCGGCTATCCCGGAGGTCCGCCGAAAAACTAGTTCGGCGTCTCGGCTAAGCGCTTCTCGACGTACGGCTGTAAGCCGCCGGCGTCGATGAGTGATTGCATGAACGGCGGGAATGCCGCCGCTTGGTACTCGCGACCGCGCGTGAGATTGCGAATCTTTCCCGAAGCGGGATCGACTTCAATCTCATCGCCGGTCGCGATGTCGTTTACGGCTTCTTCGCTTTCAAAAATCGGCAGCCCGATGTTGAGCGCGTTGCGGTAAAAAATGCGCGCGAAACTGCTTGCGACGACGGCGGCCACGCCCGCGCCCTTGAGCGCGATCGGCGCTACCTCGCGGCTAGACCCACAGCCGAAGTTCGTTTCGGCAACGATCAAGTCGCCTTTCTTCACCTTCGATGAAAATTCAGGATCGAGACCTTCGAGGGCGTGTTTGCCTAACTCGACGATGTCGACGATGCTGCAATATTTTCCGGGAATAATGACGTCCGTGTCGACGTTTTTTCCGTACCGGTGCGCGCCGCCGCGCAGTGTGTTTGCCATTTCGTTAGACTCCCACGA
Source organism: Vulcanimicrobiota bacterium (assembly GCA_030947385.1). GTDB lineage: Bacteria > Vulcanimicrobiota > Vulcanimicrobiia > Vulcanimicrobiales > Vulcanimicrobiaceae > JACRUB01. The sequence goes on along the minus strand of JALZBM010000052.1, from coordinate 1,665 downwards.
GCGCGAGCGAGCGCGGATCGACGATCTTGCCCGCAAGTGCCGACGCCGCGCACGTTGCCGGCGACGCGAGAAACACCTCGGCCTTTGGCGAGCCCATGCGCCCGACGTAGTTGCGATTCGTCGTGGACAGACAGCGCTCGCCGTCGCGAGCGTGCCCATGTGGCCGCCGAAGCACGCGCCGCATCCGGGTGTGTTCACGGCCGCGCCCGCCTGCGCGAGGATCGTAAGAATGCCTTCGTCTGCAGCCTGCATCCAGACTTTCTGCGAACCGGGGTTGACGATGACGCGTAAATTCGGCGAAATCTTCTTGCCTTTGAAAATTTCGGCGACGATGCGCAAGTCGTCGATGTAGCCGTTGGTACACGAACCGATGAAGACTTGATCGAGCGGAATTTCTTCGCGCACTTCGGAAATGCCGCGTACGTTGTCGGGCATATGTGGGAAAGCAATTTGCGGCTCGAGACTTGCGACATCGATTTCGACCACGCGCTCGTACTTCGCATCGGCATCCGCAGATTCGACGACGAACTTGCGATCGGTGCGCTCGCGCACGTAGGCGAGAATCTTTTCATCGGCGTGAAAAATGCCGTTCTTCGCACCCGCTTCGATCGCCATGTTGGCCATCGTAATGCGTCCCGTGATCGGTAAGTCCGCAATCGTGCTGCCGTGGTACTCGATGGCGCGATAGGTCGCGCCATCGATGCCGAGCGTGCCGACCGTCTTCAACATGATGTCCTTGCCCACGACCATCGGGCCGGGCTTTCCGTTATAGATCATCTTGATGGTATGCGGAACTTTGAGCCACACTTCACCAAGCGCAAACGCCGCCGCAATATCGGTCGAACCCATGCCCGTTGCAAATGCACCGAATGCACCGTAGGTGCAGGTGTGTGAGTCGCCACCAACGATTAACTCGCCCGGCGCTACCAGACCCTCTTCGGGAAGCACGACGTGTTCGATTCCGCCGCGACCGACGTCGAAGAAGTGTTTGATTTTTTGCTCGGCGGCAAAATCTTTCATCATCTTCGCGAGCTTAGCCGACTGCGCGTCTTTGGCAGGAACGAAATGATCCTCAACCAGCGCGATCTTGTCGGCGTCGAACACCTTGCTCGCGCCTTTGAACCCTTTGAATCCGGCGATTGCGACGGCGGCGGAGAGTTCGTTGGCCAAAACGAGATCGACTTTAGCGTTGATGATTTGGCCCGGCTCGACCGACTCGAGGCCGGCGTGCCGCGCGAGAATTTTTTCCGTGAGCGTCATGCCCATGGCAATCGTGTCCTTTCGGGAATAGGTAGACGTCTAAAATACCCTATGCGCCGGTGAAGTTCCCGCGACGCATGTGTCACCTAGAGGGCGTCGAAGGGTCGGTCTCTTATGCACGATCGAGAATTCGGGTTTGCGACCCGCGCCATCCACGCCGGAGCGCCTCCGGACCCTGCCACGGGCGCACGGGCCGCGCCCATCTATCAAACGTCGGCGTTCGTCTTCGGTTCGACCGAGCAGGCGGCCGAGCTCTTTGCTTTGCGTAGCTACGGCCACATTTACAGCCGCATCAGCAATCCGACGGTCGCGGCATTTGAAGAACGCATGGCCAGTCTGGAAGGCGGTCTGGGTGCAGTCGCTTTTGCAAGCGGTTTGGCGGCACAACTCTGCGCAGTGCTGGCG
>JALZBM010000216.1 GCA_030947385.1 Vulcanimicrobiota bacterium | reverse complement strand
CGGCGATTCGCATGAATTCACGATCGTCGGCTCCGCCGAATCGGATCCGCCCAACCATCGTCTCTCAAACGAGTCGCCGCTCGGACACGCACTCCTCGGGCGAAAAAAAGGCGACACGTTCGACGTCAGCACGCCGCGCGGCGTGAGCAAATACAAAATCGAAGCCATCAAGGGCAGCGCAACCCCCAAGAGGGCCGCCAAGAAAGCAAGTTAGCATTTTGACCGACGAGATCGGGAAGTCGGAACAAGCACTCATCGCGGCCAGACGGAACAATCTGGCCGCTTTGCGTTCGCGCGGGAACGACCCGTTCAAAGCCACGCGGTACGACGTTACCGCGCATGCCGCGGATTTAATCGAGCGTTACGCGTCGCTGGAAAAAGAAGATTCCCGGCCGGACGAGATTCACCGTCTCGCCGGCCGCATTATGGCCAAACGCGGCACGGGGAAGACGCTGTTCGTCGATTTGCACGACCGTACCGGCCGCTTGCAATTGTATATTCGCAAAGACGAAGTCGGGGATGACGCATTCGCGAATTGGGAAGATCTTGACCGCGGAGATTTTGCCGGCGTTAGCGGCTTTGCGTTCAAGTCCAAGATGGGCGAACTCACCCTGCGCGTGCAACACTTTGAAGTGCTTGGGAAAGCGCTTGCACCGCTGCCCGATAAGTGGCACGGTCTCACAGATGTCGAGAAACGCTACCGGCAACGCTACGTCGATCTGATCGTCAACGACGACGTGCGCGACACGTTCATCGCGCGCAGCCGGATTATCGCCGAAGCCCGTCGCTTCATCGATGGACACGGGTTTTACGAAGTCGAAACGCCGACGCTCTTGCACGTTGCCGGTGGCGCCGCGGCCCGCCCCTTCGTGAGTCATTGCAATGCCTTAGATCAACTCATGCAATTGCGCATCGCAACGGAGCTGAACCTCAAGCGTCTGATCGTCGGCGGGCTCGAGCGCGTGTACGAAATCGGCCGGATTTTCCGCAACGAAGGCATCGATACAACCCACAATCCCGAATTCACGATGCTCGAGTTGTACGCCGCGTATTGGTCGATGCACGAGATGCTGGATTTCAACGAAGCGCTAATCGCGCATCTCGCGAAGTTCGTCGGCGGAGGCGCGGACGAACTGCAGGTCGGCAAACACCGTATTTCGTTCGGACGGCCGTTTCGCAAGATCGCCTACCTCGAGGGCCTAGAAAAATATGGTGGTTTGCACCGCGAGCAACTGCTCGATCCGCACGGCGCGGCAAAAATTTTGGAAGATCTCAAACTGCCGAAATCCCCGACACACGGACACGCGTTGGACAAGATTTTCGAAACCGTCCTCGAGCCGCATTTGGTCGAGCCCACGTTCGTGGTGGATTATCCGGTCGTTATCTCGCCGCTTTCCAAACGCAAGGCGGACGATCCGGACTTAGTCGACCGGTACGAACTGTTTGTCGCGAACATGGAACTCTCGAACGCTTTTACCGAACTCAACGACCCCGACGATCAACGCGCGCGCTTCGAAGCCCAGGTCGCGGAACGGGCCAAGGGGGACGACGAAATTCCCGAACCGGATTGGGATTTCGTCCGCGCTCTCGAATACGGTATGCCCCCGACCGCGGGGATCGGCATCGGCGTGGACCGCCTTATCATGCTCTTGACCAACAACGTTTCTGTCCGCGACGTGATCTTATTTCCGCTGCAACGGCAGCATGGCTAAAGAGGAGACGCACAAATGGACGGCGCTAAGTGTTGTCACGAACCTTGTTCGTGTCCGGTCGATCTCGGCGAAGACTACTGCAGTCCGCACTGCCTGCGCATGGCGGAAGAGGACGCGGAAAAACCGCTCGGCCGGTGCGGCTGCAAGCACACGAGCTGTTTTTCAGCGGCCTGATTGCAACCGCGCCGTGACCGCGGGGGTTCTTAGCGCTGCTCACCCATTTGAAAGGCAGCCACACTCATGGATTTAACCAAAGAATTTCCGCGCAGCGTCAGCGAAAAGATGCACGGCCTCGTTCAACTCGCACGCACGACCGACAAAGCGAAAGCCACCGCGCACGGCAACGTCGGCGAGTATCATTATAACTGCCCGATGGATCAGGCCGTCTTCGGCTTCCTCGGAATCGACCACGAGAAATACCTGGACGCCGTGAAGAACGCCAAAGACGATCAAGCGATCAAAGACTACGCCGGAGAGTTTGTCTACAAGAAAAGCGATGCCGAAATCGACGCTTGGAACAAGCAGTACTTAGCCAAGACGCCAACCGGCGAATCGCTTGAGCACTTTAACAAGATGCGCGCCGAAATTGCCCCGGACCGCACGGATGTTACGACGTGGCCGGACCTGCTCGATCTCGACGAAAAGCGCACCGTTCCGAAGCGGAACGCGACTGCAGCCGTCTAAAACAATTCGCGCCGTCGTCGAGTACGACGGCACCGAGTTCTGCGGCCTGCAATGGCAGCCCGGGCAGCGTACTATCGCGGGAACGCTCGAATCCGCGCTGAGTGCGCTGCTCGATGAACCCATAAAAATTAGCGCGGCGGGCCGGACCGATTCCGGCGTTCACGCAACCGGACAAGTCGTCTCCTTTACAACGGAGCGCGACTTTCCGTACGAACGTCTCGCTCTCGCGCTCAACAACGTGCTTCCACCCGACGTTTCCGTTCGTCAAGTTCATGTTTTGGACGTGCCGTTTTCAGCTCGTTTCAACGCGCTCGAACGAACCTATGTCTACCTTATTTTAAACCGGCGCATGCGCTCGGCCGTTCTGCACCGCCTCGCGTATCATTTTTATAGTCCCCTCGATCTCGCGCTCATCCAGGCGGCCGCGCAGCATTTTACCGGCGAACACGATTTCCGGTCGGTGTGCGGAATACTTCCCGAATCCGGCCCGACGATCCGCACGGTGCGCAGGATCGACGCACACGTGCGCGGCGATATTTTGACCATTACGATCGTCGCGGACGGGTTTCTGCATCGCATGGTTCGTAATATTATCGGGACGCTTCTGGAAGTCGGGAACGCCCGGCGAGACCCCCAGAGTATTCCGCAGATGCTCTGCGCGCGCGATCGTCGGGCCGCCGGGCATACGGCTCCCGCGCACGGCCTCTACTTAGCGGGCGTGAAATACGCGGATTTCGATTCGTTTGCGGCGCCGCTCTTAGCTCAGGACGCCGCGAGGGGAGGGAGGGGGTAGGCAGGCTCGAAGGAGCAGGACTCACCTTCCGGACCGACGGATGGCCTTGACCGGTGGGGGCTTCTTCGATACAATACGGCGGTTGTCGATTCGGGGGCTCCGGACGACCTTTTTCTAATTTCTAGAAGGCGAATGTTGCAATGCGTACCTATCAGATGAAGACCGCAGAGACCCAGCACGATTGGTATGTCGTCGATGCGGCCGGGTTGCGTCTCGGCACGCTAGCCGTTCGCATTGCACGCGCCCTCTCCGGCAAGCACAAGCCCACCTGGACGCCGCACATCGACGACGGCGACTTCGTGATCGTGCTCAATGCCGACAAGGTCGAGCTCGGCGGCAACAAGTGGCTGCAAAAAGTGTACTACCGCCACAGCGGGTACATGGGAGGCCTCAAAACCGAAACGGCGCAAGAAGTGCGCGAGAAGCACCCCGAACGTTTGATCGAGCGCGCGGTACGCGGCATGCTGCCGACCAACCGCATGCGCGACGTTCACTTGACCCGTTTAAAAGTCTACACCGGTTCTGCGCACGAGCATGAAGCGCAGAAACCCGAACCCCTCGCTTAGGAGCATCCGTGATCGACTCGAATTCCTTTCAAGGCACCGGGCGGCGTAAACGCTCCGTGGCGCGCGTTGTCCTCTCGCTAGGCCAGGGCGTTATTACCGTCAACAAAAAAACGCTCGACGAATACTTTCCGCGTCCGAGCCTGCAGCAGATCGTACGCCAACCGCTCGAAGCCACCGAAAGTGCTTCGCGTTTCGACATCACCGTCAAAGCCGAAGGCGGCGGCATCGCCGGACAAGCCGGCGCCGTGCGTCACGGAATTGCTCGCGCTTTACTCGCGATGGACGACACCTTACGCGAAACGTTGCGCCGTCACGGCCTGCTCACGCGCGACCCGCGCGAAAAAGAATCCAAGAAGTACGGTCGCAAACGTGCTCGCAAACGCTTCCAATTCAGTAAGCGTTAAGTTCGGCTGGAGTACCACGCCTTGAGGTACGCGTTTGTATAACGAGATCGAAAAAGAGCCGCCGGCGCGCGGCTCTTTTTCTACGTGGTGTTGGATCGTCGTGCAGATCATGGTGATTCTGGTCGGGCTGCAGGTGCTTGTCGTGCACCCCAGCGCCGACTGGGTTGAGACCAACTTCATCAACGGCACGTATCCGCTGCTCGAAAACGGACTCGCGGGCTTCACCTCGCAGCTGTCGTTTCCGGCCGGCGACGCTTTCGTCATTTTGGGTGGCCTGCTCGTGCTCGTGCGGATCGTGGTGTGGATCGGTCGTCCCGGAAAAATACGCGCGCGCTTCGTGCGGTGCGCGATCGAGATCGCGGCAATCGGATCGATATACGCGATTTCCTTTTA
>JALZBM010000215.1 GCA_030947385.1 Vulcanimicrobiota bacterium | reverse complement strand
TTCTCGATCAGCGTGCGTAAAGGTGAATCGGCACGCTCGATGAGGGCACGAATCGACCAGGCCGAGTCCGCGTATTGGGATACCGTATGGGCCAAACGGGCATTCCAGCGAGGGTGAGCGCCCAGCAAATGCCTAATGTGAGTGAATTCATGTACCGTAAGACAACCTTGACCAACGGCGTCCGTATCTTGACCGAGCAGATGCCCTACGTGCGTTCGGCCTCCTTGGGCATTTGGGCCGACGTCGGCTCCGCGTCCGAGCGAGGCGAGCAGCGCGGCATTTCGCACCTGGTCGAACACATGCTTTTTAAAGGAACGCAGCGCCGTACCGCGCGCGCGATTGCCGAAGAGATGGACGGCGTCGGCGGAAATCTCAACGCATTCACCGATAAAGAAGCGACGTGCTACTACGCAAAAGTGATCGACACGCACGTCCCGCTCGCGGCGGATGTGCTCAGCGACATGTTCTTGCACTCGACGTTCGATCCCGGAGAGCTCGCTAAAGAGCAGAAGGTCGTACTCGAAGAAATAAAAATGTACGACGACTCGCCCGACGAGATGATTCACGATTTGTTCATTCAAACGATGTGGAGCGGGTCCAACCTCGGCGCGCCGACTATCGGTTTTGCCGAAACGGTGTCTAAAATAACGCGCGACGACCTCAAGGAGCACATGCGCAAGCGCTACGCTCCGAACTCGGTCGTGATCGCGGCGGCCGGCAATGTCGAACACGACCGGATCGTCGAGCTGTTCGAGAAAAACCTTGCCGGATACGAGGGTGCGTGTCAGCTCCCTGCGGCCGAAAATCCGCGCACGACGCCATCGACGCTTTTTCGTTCCAAGGACAGCGAGCAGGCGTACGTGGTTCTGGGCGCGGGCGGACTCTCCGTACGCGACGACCGCCGCTACGTGCTCTCGGTCATGGACACCATTTTGGGCGGCGGGATGTCGAGCCGGCTCTTTCAAGAGATTCGTGAGAAGCGCGGACTGGTTTACACCGTTTATTCGTTTCAAGCCGCATATCGCGGAGCCGGTCTTTTCGCCGTGTATTGCGGCACATCACCCGACAACGTCAAAGAGTGTGTCGACGTCGTGCGCGAGCAGTTCGATATTTTGCGCGAAAAGCCGGTGAGCGAAAACGAGCTGCATTTGGCAAAAGAGCACATCAAAGGCAGCTTAACGCTTTCACTCGAGAGCACGTCGAGTCGCATGATCCGCCTCGGACGCAGCGAGTTCTCGCTCGGCCGCCAATTGACGACCGAAGAGATCGAAAAAGAAATCGACTCCGTGACGACGGATCAAATTCAAGATCTTGCGAAAGATTTGCTGGCAGAAGACCAGATCGGCCTATGCGTCTTAGGCCCCGTCGACGAGACGCAAGTCGATTGGAAACGTAGCGCTGCATAACCACCTGCCGGTAAGCGCCGGCATCCCGCCGCTGTGGACTTGGCAACTCTGGGTAGCTTTGGGTATTAACGTCCTCGTGCAGGCCGTGCAAATCGGCGCTTACGCCGCGCGCTTGGCCGGCGTTATCACAGGGCGCATTGCCACTTCAATCTCGCTGTTCAATTTGTTCGTAACGGCGAGCCGGCTTGCCACGCTTGTCTATACCATCATGCTCGGGCCGCTATCCGATCATGCCGGCCATGCCGTTTCAACATTTGCGGCGCAAGGAAATCAAGAAGCGATCGTGGCGACACAGCACGTCTTCGAATGGCAACTGCGACTGATTATTTTTTCCGGCACGCTTGGCGTTATCGCCGGAGCATTTTTGCTCCCGATGTTTACCTATATGTTCGAGCGCGGGGTGCGTTCGTTCGAGCGCACGAAATCCTTGCCGCACTCGTTCATGCGCCTTGCCGATCCAGCGGTGATGCTGCGTATCTTGCAGCGCGTGAGAATGCCGCGGCCGGGCGAACTGCACTCGTTTTCTCTGCGGGGCATTCCGCGTCGGCTGCTCATTGCAAACGTGGTCGTTACCGGCGTCTATGCCATCGGTGTCGTTGCGGCATATTACGCGAGCGTTTTGGATATTACGGTTGCCCGCACGGCAATCGGGATCTCAGGGGTCATCAATGGGATCGGAACGGTAGCCTTCACGTTTTTCGTCGATCCAACGTCCTCGATCATCGTTGACGAAGCGGTTAAAGGGGAGCGCCCGGTCGACGAAGTGAAGTCGATGGTGTTCTACCTCTCGGTCACTGCGCTTGCCGGGTGGATTCTCTCGCAATTCATTTTGTGGCCCGGAGCGGAGCTGATCCGGTTTGTCGCGCATCTCGTGTATCACGGGCGATAGGAGGCCCGGCGCTTGAATTTCCTCCGTTTGATGGTTTGCTCGTGCTTGGTGTCTTTTGCGAGCGGGTGCGCGGGACCGGTCGAGCAATGGATCGTCGACACGCGCGTCCACCAGGGGGATGCTGCGCTCGTGCGCGGGAGTCTGGACGAGGCGCAACTCGCGTACCGGTTAGCATTGAAGGTCGATCCCGCCAACATCCGAGCGCGCGCGGGTTATTCGCAAGTCGCAACGCAAATCGCGGACCGGCAATATAAGGCCGGGCACCTGGATGACGCCTTGCAGACGCTGTGGGTTGCGGCGAAATACGATCCGCAAAGCGTTTCTATGCAAGGGCTGCGTTCGGCAATCGAACAGGCCAAAATAAAACGCGAGATCGTGGTCTCCAACTATCCTACGTATATCGAAACCGGCACGCAGATTCAGAAATCATATTTGCAGCTCAAGACGATGAATCTACGGATTATCGAAGGCCTCAAGAAATTCGATTATTCGTACAATATTGTGGAACTGAATAAGGCGATTGCAAATTCGTACGAGCTTAATCTCGACGTCGCGCGCAATACCAACCGGCTCGTGGCCTATCGCCAACTCGTGGAGTCCGGCGTCCCGGCCGCACCGGGGACCGTTTCCGCCGGGGTGCCTCCGGCGTCGCTCTTACCGTTGCCTTAGGGCCGTTTGCAGTTGACCAGGGCCATCGCCCAGCCGCCACGTGTCTGGATCCGTACGATATAGCCGTCTGCCGTTCGGTCGTAAACCTGGTAACCTGCGCGCAGCGCTTCGGTGACGGAAGAGAAAATCATTAAGCCGGACATAGTCGCCTCAATCCATTGAGCAGAATTTCCTTACTACCGTAGTTATCGGATTTCAAGGCCCGAAAACAAGGGGCGAATGTAAAAAAAGAGGCGGCCGCCCTATGGGACGGCCGCTCGTCGTTAGTGGGCCTGGCCGCAGCCGTCGTGGCCGCAGTGACAGTGACCGTGGCCGCTGTCATTCTTGCAGCCTTCGCTGCAGTACTCCGAGCCGGCCGCCGCCTGGCATTTGCAATCTGCGCCTTTACATTTCATAGTCAATCCCTCCAATATCCCACATGTACCCACCTAAGAGCTAACATTCCCCGCGGCAAATGTCTTGAGATAATAACCCCGTGTAAGGCCAAGCACTTGATGCCGCATTTCCTTGTCTCCCATCGCACGCATCATGGCCATTGCTCCGGCCATGCCGGAAAACAGTACTAGAAAAGTACCGCTGCGCTCTTGCTGAGTCGCGCCGGGCATATACTTGAGCATCTTCTCCATGTACTGGAGCATTGCGGCATCAAGCCGCTTACGCACGGGCGTGGATTGCCGCCCGATGTCGGACGACAATGTAGCAAGCGCACACCAACTCTCCGGATGATGCAATTGCTCCTCGCTCATATAGGCGGTAATAATGCCGGCGAGTTCGCTTCCCGGCTCCGCCTTCTGAGCGATTCGATCAAGACGATCCGCAATCTCGTTCAAGCTTAGCGCCACGGCCTCGACGAGCAGGTCATCCTTGCTCCCGAAATGACGATAGAAGCCACCACGCGTCAGCCCCAGCTCTTTCATGATCTCACCGATGCCGACGCCGCTGCCATGCCTTTGAAACGCTTCCGAAGCGCGGCGAAGGATGTCGTGATGCGTTTGCGCCTTGTCGGACACGGAACGTCTCGTCAATTTTGGATCAACTTTCTATCTTGACAATTTAGATTATACGTGTAATCTATATAGATGTCGAGTGTAATCTTAAAACAAAGGGCCCTTCCAGCCCTGCTTGACGGAAAGAGAGGCTCCGCGTGAATAAGCCAAAGATTCTCGTAACCGGCGCGGCCGGCAAGACCGGAAGCGCAGCAGTGGTCCAGCTCCTGGAAAAAGGGTACCCCGTCCGTGCCCTTGTGCGGTCGGCCGATATCCGGAGCACCAAACTTGCAGCGCTCGGGGCTGAAATTATGGTCGCGGACATGTTTGACTTCGAGCAGTTACTCAGCGGGGATGAGGGGAGTCCAGCGCGCATACTTTGTCCCGCCGTTTCATCCGTTTATGATTCACAGCGCGGCGGCGTTTGCTGCTGCGGCCACCGAAGCGAGGCTCGAAAGTATTGTCGGGATCACGCAGTGGCTGGCGAACCCCTCGCATCCGTCCATTGAAACACGGCATCACTGGCTTGCGGACCGAATCCTGGCAATGATTCCCGACGTCGCGCTCACGATTGTAAACCCCGGCTTCTTTGCGGATCCCTATAT
>JALZBM010000214.1 GCA_030947385.1 Vulcanimicrobiota bacterium | reverse complement strand
GATCAAGATGGGCACGATGGCAACCATCAATCAGAATATTCCAAGCGACGTTGCCATCAACGTTGCCAAGAAGTTCGGCTTTAACGCCGTCGTAAAAGAAGCCGGCGAAGAAGTCAGCGTCGAGCAAGAAGAAGACCGTCCCGAAATGATGTCGGCGCGTCCGCCCGTCGTCACGGTTCTGGGACACGTCGATCACGGTAAAACCTCGCTGCTCGACCGGATTCGTTCCGCGAGCGTTGCCAGCGGCGAAGCCGGCGGTATTACGCAGCGCATCGGCGCGTACACCGTCGAGAAAGACGATCGCAAGATCACGTTCATCGATACACCCGGTCACGAAGCGTTTACCGCCATGCGGGCGCGCGGTGCCAAAGTCACCGACGTCGCGATTCTCGTCGTCGCTGCAGACGACGGCGTGATGCCGCAAACGCGCGAAGCTATCGCACACGTAAAGGCGGCGGGCGTTCCGATCGTCGTCGCCATTAACAAGATGGACAAACCCGACGCGCAACCCGATCGCGTCAAGCAGCAGCTTGCCGAACTCGAATTGCAAGCCGTCGATTGGGGCGGCACGGTCGAAATGGTGCCCGTCTCCGCACGCACCGGTGACGGCATCGATGCATTGCTCGCAACCGTCTTGCTCGAAGCCGACATTCGCGACCTCAAAGCCAATAAAAATCGCCGCGCGACGGGCATTGTGATTGAATCCGCCTTGGATCGCGGACGCGGTGCCGTTGCAACCGTGCTCATTCAAAATGGAACGCTGCGCATCGGCGACATCGTCGTCGTCGGCGGCACGTTCGGTAAGATTCGCGCGCTCGTCGACGATAAGGGCAAGCAAATCAAAAAGGCCGGACCGTCGATTCCCGTAGAAATCATGGGTTTGCAAGACGTTCCTTCCGCCGGTGACAGCTTGATGGTTGTCAGCGACGAACGCGTTGCGCGCGAAACCGCGGACAAGCGCAAAACGCGCCGCCGCGATACGCGCATCTCGACGAGCAGCACGCAGAAAGTCTCGCTCGAAACCTTCATGCAAATGCCCACCGAAGGCAAGAAGACGCTCAACATCATCGTCAAAGCCGACGGTCAAGGGTCACTCGAAGCGCTCCGTTCGCGGATGGAATCGCTCTCCACGGGCGAAGTCGACATTCGCGTCATTCACGGCGGCGTCGGCGCGATTACGCCCAACGACGTCAATCTCGCGAGCGCTTCAAACGCCGTTTTGATCGGGTTCAACATTCGCCCCGACGAAACCGCAAAGCGTCTCGCCGACAACGAACAGGTCGACTTGCGCTTCTATCAGGTCATCTACGAAATCGAAGACGACCTCAAGAAGGCGATGCTCGGCATGCTCGAACCGACCTTCCGCGAGATCACCCTCGGCCGCGCCGAAGTTCGCGAGATCTTCAAAGTTAGCAAAGTGGGAGCGATCGCCGGGTGCTACGTGCAGTCCGGCAAGATCGTGCGCAACTCCAAGGTTCGCGTCTTGCGCGACTCCGCGGTTATCTTCGATGGCGAACTCGAATCGTTGCGCCGCTTCAAGGATGACGTCAAAGAAGTTGCTGAGAATTTTGAGTGCGGTATTCAGGTTGCGCGCTTCGCGGACCTTAAGGCCGGCGATGTTATCGAAGCCTATACCTCTGAGCTAGTAGCGCCAGAGGCTGTGGGTGTTTAGCGTTGATTTGGCGTGGCCGGGCGCGCTGTGCTTGCTCCCGGCACCACTGCCGCCAAATTCGCGCAAGGTTGGAACGTTGCGACATCCTGTCTTTTGCGCGAGTTTGGAGGCTGCCGGGAGCAAGCACAACGCGCCCGGCCACGCCAAATCAACACGAGGGAAGTAACGTAGATGAAACAGCAGAGGCTTTCTCGGATTGATCATGAGATGCAGCGCGTGCTTGGGACGCTGGTCTCGCAAGAATTGAAAGATCCGCGGATGGGGTTTACTACCGTTACCCGAGTTGAGGCTACGCAAGATCTTCGGTTTGCGAAGGTGTATGTTTCGATTATTGGGGATCGGCACGTTGCTCGGCAGACGATGGATGCGCTCGAGCATGCATCGGGATTTTTGCGCGGAGAGTTGGGACATCAGATTAAATTACGGTATACCCCTGAGCTTACGTTTGTTGAGGATCGCTCGACCGAGCGGGCGATCGAGTTGAGTAAGACGCTCCGCGATGCGGAGGCTGGGTTGTGATCGGTCATGTTGTTGGACAGAATCAGAGCACCCAGGAGATTGTTGCCGAGCTGAAGCGCCGGTCTGCGTTTGTTATGGTTTCGCATGTGAAACCCGACGGGGATACCCTTGGGGCGGGGCTGGCTTTGGGAATCGCGCTTAAGCGGATGGGGAAGCGCGTTTACTATTTTCAACAGGATGCCGTGCCGCGAAATTTGCGGTTTCTGCCGGACTCCGATCGTGTTGCTCGCGCGCTGCCGGCGGATCTACCTGCCGATGCACTTTGGGTGTTTGGCGATATGAGCGATACCGGGCGCGCCGGGGAATTTTTGCCTGCGCTCGACCGGGCGAATATTTTGGATATCGATCACCATCTTGGGAATCCGCGCTTCGGTGCGTTTAATTACGTGCTTGAGGATGAGTGTTCGACCGGTACGTGCGTGATGCGGCTTTTGCGCGCGATGAACGTGAAGATCGATCGCGATTTGGCGACGTGTATTTTGACCACCATTATGACGGATACCGGCGGATTTATGCATAGTAATACCACGCCGGAAGTTTTGCATCTTTCGGCCGAGTTGATGCTGGCCGGGGCCGATAAAGAGCAGATTACCGAAGAGATTTTTGCCAACAAGCGGTATGCGGCTCTAAAGTTGCTAGGCCGCGCGCTTGAAGAGGCTAAGCTCGAGCGTGATGGGCGGTATTGCTGGTCGTTTGTGAATGAAGCGATGCTTAAAGAGTGCAGTGCCGATGGGGAAGATACCGAAGAGATTATCGGACATTTGCGGTCGGTAGAGGGCGTTGAGGCCGCGGCTTTGTTTAAAGAGTACGATGGCGACATCCGCGTTAGCTTGCGAAGCAGCGGACGCGTAAACGTACAGTCCGCAGCGGCGCGGCTTGGCGGGGGCGGACATTTCCGCGCTTCCGGTTTGACGTTTGTGGGTTCGCTCGCCGATGCGGCGAAGGCGGTTGAAGAAGCGCTGGTCGCCGAAGGGCTTTAATTGATTGGTTTCGTCAACGTCTTCAAGCCGTGCGGGCCGACGTCGGCCAACGTGGTCGCGAGAATGCGGCGTATCTACGGATTCTACGCGCGCGACAACAAAATTGCGGTCGGACATTTAGGAACGCTCGATCCGCAAGCCGCTGGCGTGCTGCCCGTTGCGATTGGAAAAGCAACACGGCTGATTCCGCTTTTGACCGAACAGCGTAAAGGTTACACGTGCACGCTCGTGCTCGGGCGATCGACGACGAGCGCCGACGCGCACGGGCAAACCGTTGCGCAAACAGCCGTTCCGGCGGATTGGCGAAAACGGCTGCCGGCCGTTTTGGATCGCTTTACCGGGCGCATCGAACAGACGCCGCCGATGTATAGCGCGCTCAAGCATGAAGGACAACGCTTGTACGACTTGGCGCGTCAAGGCATCACGGTCGAGCGGAAGATACGCGGGATCACGGTTTACGGCATTAGCATTCTGGGATTTGATTCTGATTCCACGGTGCGGCTTCGGATTGCGTGCACGGAAGGTACGTATATTCGCACACTCTGTGAAGATATCGGCGCGGCGCTCGGCGCGCCCGCGCATATGGGCGCGCTCTTACGCGAAGGGTCGGGACCGTTCGTTCTGTACGAAAGCCGGACTGCGGAAGAAATTGCCCACGATCCGACTGGGGCCTTAATCAATCCCGAGAATATTATTCCGTTTCCGACCGTTGTGTTGGATTTGCGCGGCTCCGCGGATTTTCGCGCCGGACGCATCGTGCCGATTGCCTCCGGACCGACGGAAAAGCACGTCTTCGTGCGCGACACGTCGCGAACGCTCGTCGGCGTCGGAGAGATGCACGGCGCCTTGCTGTCGCCGCGCAAGGTTTTCGTTTGAAGATTCATTATCAGTACGAGCGCGATGCGAAACTGCCGCCAGTCGTGCTGGCCATTGGATTCTTCGACGGATTTCATCGCGGTCATCAGGCGATCGTCAGCGAGCTTCGCACGTTGCGAAAACCCGGCTACCGGACCGCAATTCTGACGTTTGCGAATCATCCCGCGACGTTCTTGCGACCCGGGTCAGAACCGCCGTTGCTCACAACACCGGAAGAACGCATCGATCTGTTGGCGCAAGCCGGCGTGGAGGAGTGTTTCTTCGTTCCGTTCGACGAGCGCATGGCTTCGATGTCGCCGCAGGCCTTTGTGAACGAAGTGCTCGTTCAGAAACTTGCGGCCCGGGCGGTTGTGGTCGGCGCGAATTTTCGTTTCGGGAAAGGTCGCGCCGGTGACATAACCTTCGCGCGTGAGGCACTCACCGCACACGCGATTCCAATTATGGCAATTGAAAACGCGGTTGAGGGCGGCGAGCGGATCTCAAGCACCCGCATTCGTGCGCTTATTTTGGAA
>JALZBM010000213.1 GCA_030947385.1 Vulcanimicrobiota bacterium | reverse complement strand
GCACTAATTGCGGTTTGATGCAAGTACTTGCATGCAGTTGTTTGAACCCTATAACGCAACCAGGCGGCAGATGGATGCACCGGGCAGAACACATGTCAAAATGCTGACCGATGAAGCGCTCGGCCGCGCCTTGAGCGCTGCGGGACTTTCACCTCATGCCGCCGTCGTAAAGCGCCTCGATCCCGCCGCAGGCCCAAGCATTGCGGTGGACGCCGATCGTTATTTTTACCCCGCAAGCATGCTCAAAACTCCCCTCGCCGCGGCTGCGCTGCACCTCGTTGCGGCGGGTGAGCTGGCTTTGGAGCAGAGCTTCGAAGTGACGCAAGGCTGCATGACCAGCAACGACGCGGAGTCGCCGTTCCAGACCGGCTTTCGCGGCAGGCTCTCGTTGATTATCGAGCGCGCAATCACCCACTCCGATAACGTTGCCACGAACATGCTCTACGATATTTGCGGGCGCGAACGAGCGACGGCGATCGCACGGGATACGTTCGGACTTGCAGACACCGCATTCTACCGAAAACTTTCGGGATCGGAGCCGCTCATCGTCGATCCCCTTTGGGACGGCACGCACCGCAACCGTCACAGCGCCCGGGATGCCGCGCGAATGTTCGAACTCATCGCCACGGACGGTGTTGCGTATGCATCATTGCTGCGAGAGACGCTCGCACGTCAAACGTTTAACAATAAGCTGAACGCCGGATTATTACCGTCCGACCGCTTCGCACACAAAACGGGCGATACGGACGAAGTCACCCATGACGGCGGAATTATTACGTTGGCAGGCGGCGCACGCTACGTCATCGTTGTCTATACGGGACTGGAATCGACCGACGAACACAACGCGCGCTTCGCTGAGTTCATGAAGTCCGCTCGGGCCGGCCTTGCCGGAGGCTAACTAGCCAAGAAGCGGCCGAATTGCGCTAGTCCCTCCGGGAAATTCGCGCGGCCGAAACCGATGCGCGCATGCGTATCTTCCATTGCGTAGATCGTGCTCGGCAAGAGCAAAACCCCGGAGGTTTCCAGGAGATTGCTGCAAAAAGTTTCCGCTCCGCACACGTCTTTAATGCGGATAAATCCGATCGGAGCGGATTGCGGGCGCACCCAACTGATTCGTTCCGCGTGACGCTCGATAAACGCATCCAACAATTCGAGGTTGCGCGCCGTAAGCGAACGGTTGCGTTCGAGAATCCGCCGGCTGTTGCGCAGAGCAAGCGTTGCAAGAAACTCACTTGGAGCGGCGCTGCAAATCGTTAAGTAGTCTTTCATCTGCGCGATGCGCCCGAGAAGTGCGCGGTCGCGCGTGGCGATCCAGCCGATACGCAGCCCGGCTAAACCCAGGCTCTTGGACATGACGCCGAGCGAAACGCCTTTTTCGTATACTTCGCAAGCCGCCGCCAGACGGGCTGCCGGATCGTATTCGCTGTCCCGGTACACTTCATCGCAGAACAAATACGCTCCGGCCGACCGCGTGACGCCGACAATCGCTTCGAGCGTTTGAGCGCTCATGAGATATCCGGTAGGATTGTGCGGCGTGTTGATAACCACGGCTTTCGTACTCGGGCGCATCGAGTCGCGCAGGAAATCTACGTCCAAGCGCCATTGCTGCTCTTCTGCGGCGCACCAAAATGTGACGTCCGCCCCATTTGCGCGCGCGACCGAGTACAACGACTGGTATGCCGGGACGTGCACCACCGCATGATCGCCGGATCCCAGAGCGCGCTGCATGAACGCAAAAATCGCTTCCTGCGCACCGCTGAAAACCAGTACGTCCTCGGCGCTCAATCCCCGGTAGTGCGCTGCAATTGTTTCTCGTAGCGCCGGCGAGCCGGCTGCTTCGGTGTAACCCAACCACGTTTTTTTCAAATCGTCCGCCGCCGACGGCTCCAGCGCGATGAGTTCGTCGACGGTCAACGATTCGCAGTCCGAAGCGCACAGCAAAAATCTCGCCGAAAATTCGTGCTGCGCAAAAAACCGTTCGAGGGCGAAAGGTTCGATCTTAGGGCGTTGCAGTTGCATCCGGATAGGCGTTCATGCTGCCACCGCCGTTACGGTGGTGCTTGCGTTTGGTCGAGCCGCCCATCGAACCGTTCGAGTTCGCGTTCGACATATGCCCCGTACCGGCAGCATGATAGCCTTGCGCGGCGGCGGCCGACGCGCACATATACTGTCCGCGTTTGGTGCGGCCGTAGTAGGGGTCGCCGGCTTCATGATAGGCCTTGGTGTGCGCGTTGGCCCACACGGGTTTCGTTGCGCCGCAGTTCAAACCGGCAGGCACGGGGGCCATCGCGCCTTGCGGAAGCGCGGCGTTCTCGCGCTGAGTTTCCGAGACCGGGGTCGCGCCGTTCGTCGTCGTCGTCGTCGTTGTCGACTTGCCGCCGCCGCAACCCGCGATTGCGAGTGCAAGCAGCACCGCTGTGAAGATCCGTGAGTTCATGAGTGCGCTCCTTATCAAAACTGAAGTGTGTGCGAGATCTGCGTGAGTTTTTCGTCGGCTTCGAATGCAAGCGCGGACCGCTCGCCGCTGGAGACCAGTTCTCCGTTTACGTATGTTTCCCGAATCCAGGCGTCTTGCGCGCGGTAGACGAGCGCGTTTAGCGCCGGCGACCAGGGATCGATGCGGGAGGCGTCCACCGCCAAATAATCCGCGGCACATCCGCTGGCCAATTCTCCGGCTTTGAGGCCGAGCGCCCGCGCGCCTCCAGCCGTGGCAAGGTTGAACGAAGTTCGCGCATCGAGGATGGAGCCGTCGCGGGCGGCGAGCTTTTGCAATAAGGCCGCAGCGCGCATCTCATCGAACAGCGAGGGCTTCACATCCGCGTCCGTGCCCAGCGCCACGGGCACACCGAGGTCGAGCAAGCCGGCGAGGTCGCAGGTGCCGTCCCCAAGATATTGGTTCGTCATCGGATTATGGACTACGCGCGCTCCCCGCTGCGCGAGCAGCCGTTTCTCTTCCTGCGAGAGGTAGATTGCATGCACGGCAATCAAACGATCGTTCAGCACGCCGAGACGGTCCAGAAAGTCGACGGGCGTTGCGCCGTGCATTTTCATCGTCTCCTCAACTTCATATTGCGCTTCGGCTACATGAATGTGTAGGAGCAGATCGCGCTCTTGGGCGCATTGCATCGCCGCCGCGATCATTTCCGGCGATGCTGCATGCACAGAGTGCGGAGCGATACAAATATTCTGCGCCGGATATTTGGCGATGAGCGCTTGCGTGCGCTCCTGCGCCTGGCCGATCGTCTCGCGAAATGCCGGCGGAGCATAGTCCGCATCCATCCACGCCCGAGCGAGAACGAGCCGGATGCCCGTGTCACGCGCCGCGCGAATTACCGCTTCAGCATTGGCGTTGCCGTCCCCGTTGAGGTAAAAGAATTCGACGACGGAAGTGATTCCCGCCGCGAGCATCTCCGTAAACGCGGCCACGAACGTCCAATAGATATCGTCTGCGCGCAATTGTGGGATCACGCGATAGAGCGCGTCGGAACGCCACTTGGCAAACGTCCAGTCGTCCGCCCAGCCGCGCAGCAGAATTTGATAGGCGTGACTGTGTCCGTTGATAAACCCGGGAACGATCACGACATCATCGTCGAAGGCGCGCACCTTATATGCCGGCAGCGCGGCGCGCACCGCGCTGAAATTGCCCGTAGGCCCGATCGTCCCGTCTTCAACGGCGAAAGCAAAGTCCGTGAGTTCGGTCCCGCCGACGATAGCACTTGCGCAGCGCACGATCTCTCTCACGCAATCACCCGGCCGGCCCGCACGACGGTGCGAGCGAGATTTCCACCGAATTGCCACCCAAACTCGTCCGGCGAAGCCATGTGCAGAGCGACGAAGTCTGCACTGCCGCCAACACGCAACGATCCGGCATGGGCATGCAGCGACTTTGCCGCGGCGCGCGTGACGCCATACAGCGCCTCGGCCGCCGAAAGGCCGAAGAACTTGCGCCCAAAAAATGCAACCGTTTGCAAATTGAAACACGGCGACGTGCCGGGGTTGTAATCGCTCGCTAAAGCGACGTCGCCACCCCGTTCCAGAATTGCGCGTACGGGCGTCTTTTGCTCCAAGTTCAAATATTCAACCGTCGCTGGACAGGCAACCGTTACGGCCCCCGATTCAACGACGCGATCGACATCTGGCGGGCGAATGCAGTTTGCGTGATCGATTGCATCTACGCCGAGCGCGGCCGCCATTTCCGCAGCGCCACCGAACGCCATCTCGTCGCAGTGCACGCGTAAGCGCAGGCCGTGGTACCGCGCCGCGGCAAGATAGCGCTGCGTTTGCTGCGGCGAGAAGAATCCCGGCTCGCAAAACGCGTCGGCATACACGGCGCCGTGGGCGCGCGCGACCGGTATGACTTGATCGATCAAATAATCGATATAGCGCTCTTCTCGCGAAAATTCCGGCGGCAAAGCATGCGCGCCCAAGAATGTGGAGATCAGCCGCGGCAGATCCGGTTGGTCTTTATGTGCATCGATAAGATCGAGCAGTTGGGTTTCGCCCTCTTTGTGCAAAGCATAACCGGTCTTGACTTCAGCCGTCGTCGTTCCGTGCAACGCCATAAGATGCAGACGCTGACGAACGAGC
>JALZBM010000212.1 GCA_030947385.1 Vulcanimicrobiota bacterium | reverse complement strand
GGTCGCCGCAGGCGTTCCGATCACGGCCCAGGAGAATATCGAGGGCGAATTCGTCCTGCCCGCGGCCTTCGCGCGCCATTCGGATACGTTTATGTTGCGCGTGGCCGGCGATTCGATGGTCGACGCAGCGATTCTGGACGGCGACCTCATTTTGGTCAAGCCGCAGAAGACGGCCGACAACGGCGAGATCGTCGTGGCCATGCTCGACGGCGAAGCGACCGTCAAACGCTTTTATAAAGAAGCGGGCCGCGTGCGCCTGCAACCGGAGAATCCGTCGATGGCGCCAATCTACGCAAGCGATGTCACTATCGTCGGGCGCGTCGAAGCCGTCGTCCGCAAACTCTAACGTAACTCCCGGATTTTTCGGTTGGTTTGACCGCCGCGTCGTGCCGCCGATGCAGCGCTTCGGCGAGCTGCCGGCAATGCTGGCAATCCGTGACGCGCTTCCCTTTAGTCTGATCGGCCTCGCCGCCGGTATCGCGCTCTTCTTTTTCGCTTCGTATTGGTCCGGAGCGCCTTTGCCGCTCGCCAAGCGGTATGCCGGTTCGCTGCTGCCCGGCTTCGGTTTGATGTCCGTTTGTCTGGCGGGAATTTTGCCGCTGCACCTTGCCCGGCGTCTGTCGCTGCGCGCGCCGTTGCTGATCGCAGCCGGCATGACGGCTTTTTTACTCTCGCCGCCGAGCGCGCGGATCGTCGACGTGGAATCGTACTTGCGCGCTATCGGTGCAAGCGGATTGTTCTCGGCAATCGTCATCGCGTTCGCCGCGGCGTTTCTTTTTGTGCTGGCGCGGCGCGCCTTACGTATTTCGAGCCAATCGTGGCTGCCGGACGCCGTCGGCGCCGTCGTCGTTTCGGGAATCGCCGCCGCGCTCTTCTTGCAGCATCTCTCACTCGGCGATGCGGTTGTCGCGCTGATTCACCCGATCGGGCTGCTGGGCGATACGTATGTGGCATTGCTCGTTATTACGGTCGTGGAGATGCTGTTGTGGACCGGCGGCGTGCACGGACCCGCGCTGCTGGCCGGAATCGTCACGCCGGTTTATCTCGTGTTGCAACAGCAAAACACGGCCGCCTATTACGATCACGCACCGCTGCCGCACATCGTCGTCGTGTCGCTTTTTTTGTTTGTGTTTCCTGGCGGCGCGGGTGCGACGCTGCCGCTCGTCGTGATGTTATTTTTTAGCCGGGTCGACCGCTTGCGCAAGATCGCCCGGCTCACGGTGTTGCCGTCGATCGTCAATATCAACGAACCGCTCCTGTTCGGGCTGCCGATCGTCCTCAATCCATTTCTGGCTTTGCCATTCGTGCTTGCACCGGCGGTGCTGGCCACCATCACCTACGCCGCCGTAAACTACGGGTTGGTGTCGCGACCAGCGTTCTACTATCCCTCGTCCATTCCAAGCGTGATCTCCACCTATCTCGCGACGTTAGATTGGCGCGCTGCCGTGTTGGTTTGTATAAATATGCTTGTCGCCGCAGCGGTGTATTTACCGTTTTTCCGCGCGTACGAACGCCACGAAGCCGCTAAATGATCGCAGATTTGTGCGCGCGCCTGGGAATTGGGGATGCGGTAAAAAGCGCGGCGGAACGGGCTTTTTCTGACGTTTCCGCGTTCTCGTATCCCGCGCAACAAACGAACCGCCTGCGCGTGATCGAAGCGTTTATGGCCGAAGGCGTTGCCGAAAGTGATCTCGCGGGATCGACCGGTTACGGCTACGACGATGCCGCGCGCGAACGGTACGAATCGCTGTTGTGCCGCGTCTTCGGCACCGAGGGCGCGCTCGCGCGTTTATCGATCGTCAGCGGCACACATGCCATCGTTGCCGCTATCGCGGCGTGCGTTCCGCCGGGCAAGGCGATACTCAGTGTTACGGGACGACCCTACGACACGCTGCGCAACGCCATTTTGGAAGCTCCGCATTCGCTTCGCGAACGCGGTCTGGATTATCGCGAAGTCGAATTGCTGGAGGGATCGTTCGATTTCGAACGGATCGAACGCGAATTGCGCGATGAAAAAATCGGCGCCGTGTTCGTGCAACGCTCCCGGGGGTACGCCACCCGTCCTTCAGTCAACGTCGCCGTTTGCGCGCGGTTGTGCGAGCGGGTAAAAAGCGTTCGGCCGGACGTCCTGGTTCTGGTTGATAATTGTTACGGCGAACTCGTCGAGACGCAAGAACCGGCGCATGTGGGAGCCGATCTCATCATGGGATCGTTGATCAAAAACATCGGCGGTTCCATTGCGCCCGCCGGCGCCTACATTGCCGGGCGCGCCGATGTGCTGAAAAAAGTATCCGCGTATCTCTACGCGCCCGGATTGCGTAGCGCCCTGGGCCCCACGCTCGGCTTCGGCCGCGAACTCTTGCAGGGACTGTTTCTTGCACCGCTCGTGGTGGAGCAAGCCTTGCGCGGCATGGACTTTGCCGCCGCCCTGTTTGCCAACTTGGGTTTTGCGGTCGACCCGCAGCCCGGATCGGCGCGAACCGACATCGTGCAAGCCATCCGTCTGGGCAAACCGCAGCTTTTACTGGCTTTCGCGCGTGGGTTGCAACGCTCGATGCCGGTCAACGCGCGGTTTACGCCCGAACCGGGCGCGGTTCCGGGGTACCGGGATCCCGTCGTGATGTCCAGCGGCGCTTTTGTCGGCGGTGCCACCATCGAACTCTCATGTGACGCCCCGCTGCGCGAGCCGTACGAAGTCTATCTCCAAGGCGGGGTGACGGCCGAACACGCCGTTGTCGGTTCGCTCCTGGCGGCGCACGCCGTTCACCAAATTCGGGAAGGCGCCGGTGAGGACGCGCAGAACGCAGTGCCTCGGTGAGTAACGACGATCGCGCAGCCGCGCAGCAACGACAATTTTTTCGGGCCCCCGTGGAGTTTCCCGTTACGATGCTGATTGCCGGAAACGGGGATGAAGTGCAAGCGCGCGCACACGACCTATCCGGCGCCGGAATCCGAATCGGTACGAAGAGTACGCTCGACCGCGGACAAGCCGTTGAGTTGCGCTTCCGTTTACCGGATGGATCCGCGGAGTTGCACGCGCACGGCAGCATCGTACTCTCGTTCTTCGAGGGCGCGTCGGGGATGTTTCAACATGGCATTGCGTTTACGCGCATTAGCGCTGCGGACCGCGAAGCCATCGTGCACTACATTCATGAAGTGCAGCGGCGGTTGCCGAAAAAGTAGCGGACTCTACTCCGCCGTATCCTCGCCGAGAAATCCGTAGAAAAAGTATTTATTGCCGTCGGAAGTCGTTACCACGATGCGGGTGTCTTCAATCGACGCCGCAGTGATCGTCTTCCCGATCATCGTTTCGAGGATCGACTGAGCTTGCATAAACTCCGCCTCACGCAGGGCATCCGGCTCGATCTCGATGAGACCCAGCAACTCGTCAACCTTATCTTCCATTCGCCCCGCCTGTATCGTACTGATCGTCACTTATACTACATCGTCCGGCGTCCCCCAAACCGTTAATGTTAAGACCACAATTCTCCAAAGACCAGGAAGCGGCGGCGTGCCCGGTAGAAGGCCCGTGCCCGATGTATCTTTTAGAGGTCCTGTCCGGGCCGCTGGACGGCAAGACCTGGCCGTTCGAGCGGGAGATCACCATTGGCCGGGACGACGCCGTGGCGGACGCTTGTATCACCATTGACCGTTATATTTCCCGCAAACATGCAAAGTTACGTGCGCAACGCGGAAGTTTATTGCTCTGTGACCTCCAGAGCCGCAACGGCACGAAGTTGGACGGCCACCCGGTGCACGGGGAGGCGGCCCTCGAAGTCGGCGCCCCCTTCGTGGTGGGGCGCACCGTTTTGCGCGTCACCGAAAGCTAGCAGGCCAGAGCGGATGCTCGTCGCCACCACCGTGGAGCAGGCGCGCGCGGCGCTTGCCGAACTGCCGCGCGCTCTCGGGCTCGTCCCCACGATGGGCGCGCTCCACGCCGGCCACCTGTCGCTCGTGAAGGCGGCTCGCGCCGAGAACCGGACCGTCGCCGTCTCCGTCTTTGTTAATGCCCTCCAATTCGGGCCCGGCGAGGATCTCGCGGATTATCCGCGCGATTTTGCCGGCGACCGCGCCCAGCTCGAGGAGCATGGGGTCGACGTCCTTTTCGCGCCGGAAACATCAGAGATGTATCCGGCGGATTTTTCGACGATCGTTGATGCCGGCGCGATCGGTTCCGCGTTCGAAGGGGCGATCCGCCCGACCCACTTTCGCGGGGTTGCGACGGTCGTGGCGAAGCTGCTCAACATCATGCAGCCGGACGCAGTATTTCTCGGGCAGAAGGATGCACAGCAAACCGCCGTAGTGCGGCGGATGGTGCGCGATTTGGGCTTTCCGGTCGACGTTGCGATCGTGCCGACCGTGCGCGATCGCGATGGCCTCGCGCTCTCCAGCCGCAACGTCTACCTGTCGCCGCAAGAGCGGGCCGCCGCGCCGAGTTTGTATGCCGCATTGACGGCCTTGCGATTGCTGCTCCATCAGGGCGCAAGCAAAGGCGCAGCCATAGAACAGGCGAAGACGGTGTTGAATCCGCTCGCGCAACTGGACTATATCGATCTGGTGAGCGCCGATACGTTCGAGCCGTTGCAGAC
>JALZBM010000211.1 GCA_030947385.1 Vulcanimicrobiota bacterium | reverse complement strand
GGGTCGTTGGGTGCAATCCACATTGCGTGATAGTCGACGTGCACGTCGGTCGCGATCTCTTTAAACTTTTTCCCGCCGTCCTTACTTTCGGCCAGCATCTCCGAAACCGCGTAGACGTGCTCCGGGTTCTTCGGGTCGACGTTGATGTGGCTGAAATAAAATGGCCGCTGATCCACGAGCGTATCGTTGCTCGTCATCGTCCAGTTTGCGCCGCCGTCGTCGGTGCGCCATAAAATGCCGCCCTTGGCTTCGATGAGCGCATAGACGCGTTTGTTATCGCTGGGTGCGACGGCGAGTCCGATGCGTCCGGTAATGCCTTGCGGAAGTCCGTGGCCGGTCAACCGGTTCCACGTCGTTCCGCCGTCGGTTGATTTGTAGAGACCGTCGTTTTGGCCGCCCGAATGGAACGTCCATGGCTGCCGCGCAAATTGCCAGATACCCGCGTATACGATGTTGCCGTTATCCGCCGCCATCGCGAGATCGCTCGCGCCGCTTTGCGGTCCGTCATACAACGTTTTCTGCCACGTACCCCCGCCATCGCGCGTCACGTACACACCGCGGTCCGGGGAGTCTTTGAAGACGTCGCCCTGCGCCGCCACGACGACGTGCTTTGAGTCTTTCGGGTCGATCGCGATGCGCGAAATATGCCGCGTAGCGCGCAAACCCATATTCGTCCACGTTTTTCCGCCATCGGACGTCTTGTAAATGCCGTCGCCGTAGCTGACGTCGTTGCGCGGATTAGCCTCCCCCGTTCCGGCCCAGACGACGTTCTCGTTTTCCGGATCGATTGCGACCGCGCCGATCGCCGAGACGCTTTGTTTTTCGAAGACCGCCTCCCACGTTTCGCCGCCGTTGGCCGACTTCCAAACCCCGCCTCCCGCCGTTGCCAAATAATAGAGTTTCGAATTGCTCGCCGTGCCGGCGACGCCCGCTACGCGACCACCCGCCACGGCGGGACCGATGGATCGCCACGACATGCGGGCGTAATCCGTGGTGTCCGCTGCCAACGCGTGCGCTTGACCGCACAGTAAGACGAGAACGAAAGAAACAGCCCACGCAAGGCGACGGTTCAATGGACGACCCTCCTATTTAACATGAGCTTAAGGCGCGGGCGGCGCATTCCCTTGCCGTGCGCCGACTATTTGCCGAGCGGGAATTTCTCGCATTTTTCTTGGCCCGTCAAAGCGTCGGCTTGGCATATAGCATCGAAGCCGTGGCAGTCGGATGGCAAATCTTTAGTATCCGGCACCGTCCGTTCGATCTCGGCTTAGTGGGCTTGATGCTGTTCTTGCCGCAACTCATTTTGGCGCTGCCGGCGGACGTGCTTGCCGATCGTTTCGACCGGCGAATTCTTTGCGTAACGTTCGCGCTGTGCGAAATGACCGGTCTCGGCGCGTTTGCACTGCTCGCGCGTTCCGCCAATCATTCCATTGCCGTGTATCTCGGCGCAGTCGCCGCGATCGGCATCGCGCATGCGCTCGGCGCGCCGGCGGAACGCTCGGTTTTGGCAGGCATCGTCGCATCGTCGCATTTCGTGCGCGCGCAAGCGGTATCGTCATCCGTCGGCCAATTCATCCGCGTCGGAGGCCCCGCGTTTGCGGGCGCCCTGATCGCCTTCGGCACGCCGCTCGCGTTCGGGACTGCGGCGGCATGCTACGGCCTTGGCGCGATCGGATTTTTGTTTCTGCGCCCGCGCGACGTGGCGCGAGATGATGTTCCGTTACTGCGTGCGGCAGTCGAAGGAATTCGATCGATTTTCGAGCGCAAAATACTGCTCGCCGCCATCTCGCTGGATCTGTTTGCCGTGCTTTTCGGCGGAGCGATCGCGCTATTGCCCGTCTATGCCACGCAGATACTTCACGTCGGACCGGCCGGTTTCGGTGTGTTGCGCGCAGCTCCGGCCCTCGGCGCGGCGTTCGTTGGCCTCTACATCGCACGGCATCCGATCGAGCGGCGGGCCGGGGCGCTGTTGTTTTGGTGCGTCGCGGGTTTCGGCGTTTTTACGATCGTCTTCGGCGTGTCGAATAATTTTTGGCTATCGCTCGTTGCTCTGATGCTCACCGGCGGATTCGACATGGTCAGCGTGGTGATCCGCAACGTCCTCGTCCAGCTCCGCACGACCGACGCATTGCGGGGGCGCGTGAGCGCTGTGGAAAACATCTTTATCGGGGCTTCGAACGAACTCGGCGAATTCGAGTCGGGCGCGCTCGCGTCGCTTATCGGAACGCAGTTGGCAGTGGTAACCGGAGGCGCGGCAACGCTGGCCGTAATCGCCATATGGTGGCTCGTATTTCCAACCCTTCGCACGTTCGACCGGCTAATCGAGGAGTAACACATGTACACGCCTGCGGACTTTAAACAGGAGGACCGCGCTGCGGCGCTCGAGGTCATCGAAAAGGAGCCGTTCGGAACGCTGATAACGACGCAAGATGGATTGCCGGCAGTCACGCATCTGCCTTTTAGCATCGTAACGAATGCCGACAAAGTCGTGCTGTGCGCGCATATGGCTGCGGCCAATCCACAATGGCGCACGCTTTCCGGCAGCCGGGCGCTGGCGATCTTTCGTGGCCCGCACGGCTATGTTTCGCCGCGCTGGTATGCCGATCCGGCGCATGACGTGCCGACGTGGAATTATATCGCCGTCCACTGTACGGGCGTCGCGCGCATTGCGCCCGAAGAGGACAAGGCTCCCATTTTAAGCCGTTTGGTAAGCGAAATGGAAAGCGGCGCCGCGCAACCGTGGACCGTCGCATCGATGGAACAGTCGTATTTTGAGCGGCTCAAGGGCGGCATCGTTGCATTTTACCTGGACGTTGAAAAGATCGAGGCGAAATTTAAATTGAGCCAAAATCGGGCGCCCGAAGACCGTAACGGCGCTATCGACGGGTTGCGCGCGAGTGGGGACCCGCAAGACCGGCGGCTCGCATCCGAAATGGAACGTTACGCGCCTACTCCATACGCAGGCTGTCGATCTCCCCGCGAAGCCGGTTGAACGCAGGACGCGCGGCGCGGACGTGCTCCTGTAATCCCTGCCACGAGCCGTCGCGCGCGAGATCTTCGATTTGTTGAGCGAGGCGGTAGAGTTCCATCCCGCCGACGTTGCCGGCCGAACCTTTGATCGCGTGGGCTGCGGCGCGCACGCCCTCGAGGTCGTGTTCCATTGACGCATGTTCGAGTTTGGTCAGCAAGCCCGTATTGTTCTTGATCATTAAATCAAAAAGCTCGAGCATGCCGTCCAAATCGTCGTCGTACACTTCGATGAGGCGGTCCAAATCCAGAACTGACTTATCGGCGTTCTGCTTCACGCTGCGTCGTCCACCGTTCCAATACCGTTCGCAAGGTTTTTAACTGGACCGGCTTTGCGATGTAGTCATCCATGCCGGCGGCGAGGCAGGCCTCCCGGTCGCCCTCCATGGCGTTTGCGGTCATCGCGACAACCGGAACGTGTCTGCCCGTCTGCGTTTCGTTTCTACGAATGAGCCGCGTCGCCTCGAATCCGTCGATGACCGGCATTTGGCAGTCCATGAGCACGATATCGTAGTCGCACTCCGCGACCGCATCGACGGCTTCCAGGCCGTCGTTGACCGCGTGCGCGTCATAACCCAGCTTCGCGAGCTGTTTGAGCGCGAGTTTTTGATTGACCGGGTGATCTTCGGCGAGCAGAATGCGTGTGGCGCGCATCTCGGGAGGATGCGGCACGATGTGTTGGGCGGGCGGTACCGGGTGCGCCGGCAGTACGAGGCGGTGCGTCGCGACCGCGATCGCATCGTAGAGCGACGATTGCCGCATCGGTTTACGCAAATAGCCCGCAAAACCCGCATTCACGGCGTCCTTCCCGCGGCCCGCTTCGTCGAACGCCGTAATGAGAATCAGCGGCAGCTCGCGGTAGTCGTTCATTTGATGAATGCGTCGTCCGAGTTCGATTCCATCGACGTTGGGCATGAAGTAGTCGATGATAGCGAAGGTGTATTCCGTCTGATTTTCTTCGGCCCGTTCTAAAAGATCGAGGGCTTCGCGCGCATCCTTGGCGATGTCGACGGCAATGCCCCACGACGAAAGATACTGCATGAGAATATCCCGCGAGATTTTATCGTCGTCCACGAGCAGTGCGCTGCTACCGGCAATAATCTGCGGCGCCTCACGCGTGGGAGCTTTATCGTCGGAAAGTTGCGCAAGTTTCGCCGTGAAAGCAAACGTACTCCCTTTGGCGGGCGAACTTTCGACCGACAACGTGCCGCCCATCATGCCGACGAGGCGTTTTGCAATCGATAGTCCGAGGCCCGTTCCGCCAAAGCGCCGGCTCGTCGAACCGTCCGCTTGCGAAAAGGGCATGAACAGCTTTTGTTGCGCCGCTTTGTCGATACCGATACCGCTGTCGGTAATTGAGAAACGCAACACGACGGTTTCGCCGGCGCGCTGTTCGACGGCGCAGCGGATAACCACGTAACCGCTTTCCGTAAATTTCACCGCGTTGGAAAGCACGTTGAGCAGAACCTGTTTGAGCCTATTGGGATCGCCCGCGACCGCCTTAGGGACATCGGGTGAAACGAAGGTTGAGAGCGAGAGTCCTTTACGGCGGGCCTGAGAAGCCACGACATCCGCCATCGCTTCGACGACGGCGAGCGGCGAGAACGGAAC
>JALZBM010000051.1 GCA_030947385.1 Vulcanimicrobiota bacterium | reverse complement strand
CTCGAAGCGCGAGCGACGATCGCACCACCGGCAGCGCCTGCGTCAGGACCGTAGTCGCACAAAATTCATTCCGAAGCCGCAGGTCAAGCGACGACGAGACTGCGGCGGAGGAAATTTAGGGCAAGCGTACTATCTATCCGGGTCGCCGGGCATGTGGCGGAACTGGTAGACGCGCTGGATTTAGGTTCCAGTGGGGCAACCCATCCGAGTTCGAGTCTCGGCCTGCCCATAGCCCAAAATGCGGAAGTAGCTCAGTGGTAGAGCATCGCCTTGCCAAGGCGAGGGTCGCGAGTTCGAATCTCGTCTTCCGCTCCATTTTTTTCTGCGGAGTATTTCGACATCACAACCTCGACTCTGACCAAGCTCGCGCCTACCGAGGTCGAGCTCGAAATTCCAATCTCGCAAGAAGAGATTAGCGCCGCAGAGGACCGCGCGTTTAAACGCCTCGCGCGTTCCGCAAAAGTCCCCGGTTTTCGCCCCGGTAAAATTCCGCGCAAAGTCTTCGAACAGAATTACGGCACCGAAAGCGTGCGAACGCAAGCCATGGAAGATCTCGTTCCCGAGGCTTACTCCCGCGCCGTCCGCGAACACGCAATCGAACCCGTAGCGCGCCCGCAGATGGAGCTGATGCCCGATGAGGCCGGCATGCCGCTGCGCGTGAAAGCCAAGGTAACGATCCGCCCCCACATCGATCTCAAAGATTACAAAGGAATAGCCGTCGAGTCCGATGCCGTCGTCGTGACGGAAGAGGATATCGAACGCAGCCTGACGGCCCTCGCGCGCGACCGCGCAACCTTGGTTCCCGTCGAACGCGCCGCAGCCGTAGGCGACTACGTTGTGGTAGATTTTGAAGGCAAGATCGACGGCGTTCCCTTCGAGGGCGGAACGGCGGAAAACCAAACGACCGAGCTATCCGAAGAACGATTTATTCCCGGCTTTGCAAGTGGAATCGCGGGCATGAACGCCGGCGAAACGCGCGACGTTACCGCAACTTTTCCGCAAGACTATACGCAGGCGGATCTCGCGGGTAAGGACGCCGTGTTTACGGTCAAGTTGCACGAAGTCAAAGAACTCGAACTGCCCGTAATGGATGACGAGTTCGCAAAGACGGTCTCCAAAAACACGTCCCTTTCCGAGTTGCGCGAAGACGTCAGCAAACGGCTCGAAGCAATTGCCCGTGACAAATCACGTAAAGAAATGGGCAACTCCGTGATGGATGCTCTGCTCGGCTCGCACGAGTTTCCGCTGCCCGACGTGATGGTGGATCAGGAAGTGCAGAATATGCTCTCCGACGCCCACGGATTCGCCACCCGGATGGGCGTGTCGTTCGAAGACTATTTGAAAGCCACGAACAAGCAGGCCGACGGGCTCGAAGCCGAATTTCGTCCGGACGCCGAGAAGCGGGTCAAGGGAACGCTGCTCATCGAGGCGATTGCAAAAGCGGAGAACATCAACGCAACGCCGGCCGACGTGCAGGCCGAACTCGCGAGCCTTGCCCAGCAGTACGGCCAGCCCATCGAGCGGATCAAGCAGGCCTTAGGCAATAACGTACTCTCTTTGATGGACGGGATCGTCCGCAGCAAGACGATGGACTGGCTGATCGAGCACGCGCAAATCAAAGAAGCAACCCAATCCCCTAAGAAGTAGTTACAAGGCCTGCGGAGCGCCGCATTCGTACGCGCACACGTCAAGGAGAGTAGTAGATGGGTCACTTAGTGCCAATGGTCGTCGAGCAGAGCGCGCGGGGCGAGCGAGCCTTCGATATATACAGCCGCCTGCTCAAGGACCGGATCATCTTCGTCGGCGGTCCGATCGACGATCATTTGGCCAATCTCGTCATCGCCCAGCTCCTCTTCTTGGAGCGCGAAGACCCGGATAAAGACATCGATATGTACGTGAACAGCCCGGGGGGCAGCGTGACCGCCGGTCTCGCGATCTACGATACGATGCGCTACATTAAGCCCGACGTCGCCACGATTTGTGCGGGCTTTGCCGCCTCAATGGGGTCGGTGCTCCTTACAGGCGGCGCGCAAGGTAAACGCTTTGCGCTGCCGCTGGCCAAGATTCTCATCCATCAGCCCTGGGTTCAACAGGTGGGCGGCCAGGCGACCGACGTGGAGATCCACGCCCGGGATTTAATCGCCACCCGCCGGACCATCGCGGGCATCTACGAGGAGACGACCAAAAAGCCGCTCGAGCAGATTCTTAAGGATTTGGAGCGGGATTTCTATATGACCGCGCAAGAAGCAGCCGAATACGGTATTATAGATACGGTGATCCGCAAGGACACGCGAGCGTCTGCCGCGCCTTCGACGAGCAATTAGGCCGGTACTTTAGAGCAGAGGCGACCACGGATGTTTCGGTTTGGAGATGAGAAGGGTCAGCTGAAATGCAGCTTCTGCGGTAAATCGCAGGAGCAGGTGCGTAAGTTAATCGCAGGCCCGGGCGTCTACATTTGCGATGAGTGTATCGAACTCTGCAACGAAATCATCGAAGAAGAACTCTACAAAAACGTCGACGAGAATTTGCGCCTGCGCAACATTCCCAAGCCCAAAGAGATCAACCACATCCTCAATCAGTACGTGATCGGGCAGGAACGCGCCAAGAAATCGCTCGCCGTTGCCGTTTACAACCATTATAAACGGGTCAACATGGGCACGTCCGCAGACGATGTCGAGCTGCAAAAATCCAATATCTTGCTCGTCGGCCCCACCGGTTCGGGTAAAACCTACCTGGCCCAAACGCTGGCAAAAATCCTCGACGTTCCGCTGGCCATGGCCGATGCAACCTCACTTACCGAGGCCGGCTACGTCGGTGAAGACGTCGAAAACATTTTACTCAAGCTCATTCAGGCCGCCGACTACGATGTGAAGCGCGCCGAAAAGGGCATCGTCTACATCGACGAGATCGACAAGATCGCGCGCAAGAGCGAAAACCCGTCCATCACCCGGGACGTCTCGGGCGAAGGCGTGCAGCAAGCGTTACTCAAAATTTTGGAAGGCACGACGGCCAACGTACCGCCGCAGGGCGGTCGCAAGCATCCGCATCAAGAGTTTATTCAAATCGACACCACCAATGTGTTGTTCATTTGCGGTGGAGCGTTCGACGGATTGGACCGCATCATCGAAGGCCGCACGGCAAACAACGCGCTCGGCTTCCGTTCGCAGCCGGAAAGCAAAAAAGATCAGAAGGTCGGCCGGCTGCTCGAGCAGCTCATGCCCGAAGATTTGCTCAAGTTCGGTCTCATTCCCGAATTTATCGGCCGCCTGCCGATCGTCGTCACACTAGACGCCCTCGATGAATTAGCCTTACGGCGGATCTTGGTCGAGCCGCGCAACGCCCTCGTGCGCCAGTTCCAGAAAATCATGGGCATGGACGGCGTGGAATTAACGTTCACCAAAGAAGCGCTGATCGCAATCGCGATTAAAGCGCAGGGCCGTAAGACGGGCGCCCGCGGTTTACGTTCGATTCTCGAAGAAGTGATGCTCGACGTCATGTACGATCTGCCCTCACTTACCGGTGTTAAAAAATGCGTAGTCAACAAAGAAGTAATCGACAAAAAAGAGCAGCCGACGCTGATCTACAGCGAACGGCAAAAGGACATGCCGGCATAATTAGCCGCCGTATTTTGCACGCCGCACTCGCAGCCGGTTTGGTTGCAAGCGGGTTTGCTCCCGCCGCCGCGCAGCGCACGGATGTCAAAGTGCGCGCTGGGAGCGGGCAAACCGTCTTTTCGGACGTGCCGGTTGCGCCGGGCAGCTATCCCGCGAGCAACCCGCACGAGTTTGCCGTCCGTTCGAAGCACCGCGTCAACACGCAGTCCTTCAATTACGGTATCGATGCGTCGCCGTGGAACGTCGTGGGTTGGTACCGGTCGCGGTTGCCGCGCGGCGGATGGCATGTCGATAGCATTCATCCGCGCGTCCCGCACCCTGGCGCCCTTTCGATTATCGCAAGCCGGCGCGGCGAAGCGCTCACGATCGTCATCGAGGGTATGTCGAATCCGACGCAAGTAACGATTATCAAAGTAAACTCAACCACGTAGGCCAGGGTGTCGCGCACGTTGCGCTGAACGCAAACGTCCCGTGACCGAATCGAGCACACCCAAGGCGTACGATCCACAATCCGTCGAGCAGCGGCATTACCGGCGCTGGGAAGAAGCCGGCTACTTTCGCGAAGAGCCCGATCCGGCGCGGCCTCCATACAGCATTTGTATGCCTCCGCCCAACGTTACGGCGCGCGCTCATCTGGGCCATGGCTCGACCTATACGTCGATGGACGTTCTCGTGCGCTACCACCGGATGCTCGGACAAAACGCCGTCTGGCTGCCGGGAACCGACCACGCCGCAATTGCAACCGAAGCGGTGTTGATCCGGGCGCTCGCAGCCGAGGGGAAATCGCGCGAATCTTTGGGACGCGAAGCCTATTTGGAACGTGCTTGGAAGTGGTCGCAGGAAACCGGTGGAGCGATCAACGATCAATTCCGGCGCCTGGGGTTTAGTCCCGATTGGCAACGCAGCCGCTTTACGATGGACGATTCGATGTCCGCCGCGGTCAACAAAGTTTTCGTCGAACTGTATCGCGACGGTCTGGTCTACCGCGGAAAACGGCTCGTCAACTGGGATCCGCAATCGAAGACCACGATTTCCGATGCTGAAATAGATCACGAAGAACGCGAGACGTTCTTGTGGCGCATTCGCTACCCGTTTTCCAAAGACGCACCAGACGGAATCGAGATCGCAACAACGCGGCCCGAAACGATTCCGGCCGACGTCGCGATCGCGGTGCATCCCGACGACGAACGGTACGCGCGCTACGTCGGGCAAACCGTTTGGGATCCGGTGATGTTTGCGCGGCGCATTCCCATTATCGCCGACGCCGCAGTCGATCCGTCTTTTGGAACCGGCGCGGTAAAAGTGACGCCGGCGCACGACGCGACGGACTACGAAATCGGCTTACGGCACAATCTGCCGATGCCGAGCGTCATCGGCCCCGACGCAAAGATGAACGACGCGGACGTCCCGCTCGGCCGCTTTGCGGGTATGGACGCATCGTCCGCGCGCGAGGAGATCGTCGCCGATATCGATGCCAACGGTCTGCTCGTTGAGAAAAAACCGTACGCGCACAGCGTGGCAATCAGCGAACGGTCGGGCGCAATCGTGGAGCCGATGCTTTCCCTGCAATGGTTCGTAAAAATGAAACCGCTCGCGGATCCGGCGCTCGCGGCGTATCACGACGGACACGTACGTTTCGTCCCCGAGCGCTACGGGCGCACGTACGAACAGTGGTTGCAAAACATCCGCGATTGGAACGTCTCGCGGCAGGTGTGGTGGGGCCATCAATTGCCCGTGTGGTACACGCCGGATGATGACGTGATCGTCGCACAAACGCAAGAAGAAGCGGCCGTACTCGCACAGGCTCAATTCGGCACGCAAACGCTGCGCCGCGACACCGATACGCTCGATACGTGGTTCTCAAGCGGCATCTGGCCGTTTTCGATTCTGGGTTGGCCCGCGCAAACGCCGGAACTTGCTCAGTGGTATCCCTCGGCGGTGCTCGTTACCGGCTGGGAAATCATCTTTCTGTGGGTCGCGCGCATGGTGATGCTGGGCATGAAGTTTACCGGCAAGGTTCCCTTCCCGGACGTGTTCGTCGCGCCGCTCGTGTTCGATGCGCAAGGGCGCAAGATGAGCAAGTCGCTTGGAAACGCAATCGATCCGCTCGAACTCGTCCAGAAATTCGGCGCGGACGCCTTCCGGATGGGTATGATGCGCCAGATGCGCCTTGAAGGACAAGAAGTTCGTTTTCAGGAGTCGCGCTGCGAAGAAGCACGCAACTTCAACAATAAGATCTGGAATGCCAAGAATTTTGCGCGCAGCCTGCCCGAGGGCTTGCCGAACGCCTTGCAGTTACCCGCGGCCGCCGAACTGGGCCTTGCGGACAAATGGATTCTCACGCGCTTGCACGACACGATTGTCGCCGTGAGCGCGGGCTTAGATGCGTACGACTTCGGAACGGTCGCGGAAACGCTTTGGAAGTTCACCTGGTACGAGTTGTGCGATTGGTATATCGAGGCGGCCAAGATCAAGACGCCGACGCGCGCGCACGTGCTCTCGTTTGTGCTCAACAACATCATGCGCGCGCTGCATCCGGTCGAGCCCTTCATTACGGAAGAAGTGTGGCTTGCGCTGCCGCACGACGGCCTTTCGATCATGACGGCCGCGTGGCCGGACACGGCCGAGATTCCGGTGGACCGCCAGGCCGCCGCGCGGTTCGCCGCGATTCAATCCTATTTGGAAACGCTGCGCGAGTCTAAGGCGTCGCTCGGCATGGGTGCCAAGTCCAAGATCGACGTCCACGCCCCGGTCAACTTTCCGGCAGATGCCGCCGTGCTGCTGG
Organism: Vulcanimicrobiota bacterium; assembly: GCA_030947385.1. GTDB lineage: Bacteria > Vulcanimicrobiota > Vulcanimicrobiia > Vulcanimicrobiales > Vulcanimicrobiaceae > JACRUB01. Next base: position 5,184 of record JALZBM010000051.1, on the reverse strand, counting down.
AAGCCCTGGGACCCTGCACGCTCTTAGCCGAGCAGGCGCCGCAGGAACCGCCGGATTTTACAGGGTGGTTTGCCCATCTGCAAATTCGGGCGCCGCGCGACTTTCTGCTCGAGCGCTATCGCAAGGACCGCACGCGCGCGTCGGCGGAAATCGAGCGCACGGAACGCAAGCTTGCCGACGAAAAATTCGTCGGCAAGGCCCCGGCAGCCGTCGTCAACAAAGAACGGGAAAAGCTCGCGGCGTTCGCGGCCGACCTCGAGCGAATCGATGCAGCGCTCAGCGAGATGGGAGAGCGGGTTTGAAACGGATCCTGATCGGATCGCAAGAGATCGAGCGCATCATCGCGCGCATGGCGCATCAAATTGTCGAACCCGAGGATGCGCAAGACACTCCGCTGTACATTATCGGCGTACGGCGCGGCGGCGAGACGCTCGCCCAGCGCTTAGCGGAGAAAATTGAAGCGATCGGCGGCCTCGCGCCGCACCTCGGATTCCTTAACATCAACCTGTACCGTGACGACGACGTCGTGCACGAGTTGCCGGACTCCGAAATTTTAACCGATTTGGCCGGTAAAACAGTCGTCATCGTGGACGACGTACTTTTTACGGGACGCACCGTACGCGCGGCGTTGGATGCGGTCACCGATCTCGGCCGTCCGGCGGCCATCCGTTTGTGCGTGCTCGTCGACCGCGGCTTGCGCGAACTGCCGGTTCAACCGGATTACGTTGGCCGCGTCATTCCGACGGGGCGGCGCGAGCGCGTCGAGGTCAACGTCGGCCGGTTTGCCGCAGCCGAAGATGAGGTGGCGGTTCTTGCGAGCGCGACGTAGCCTGATCGACCTCGACGATCTGCACGCATCGGAGATCGAGTACATCTTCGAGCGTACGGAACAATTTGAAAAAGAGTTGCCCTCGCGCTCGTTACTTGCAGGCGTCGCCTGTATGAACATGTTCTTCGAACAGAGCACGCGCACGATCGCGTCGTTTACGCTAGCCGAACAGCGTTTGGGCGCGGACATCATCACGCTTGCGCCCAGTGAGTCGAGCCTCGGCAAAGGCGAAACGATCGAAGACAGCGGCATCACGCTGGCCGCGATGGGCATCTCCGTACTCGTAATCCGCCATTCGGAAGCCGGTTTTCCGCAACGCGTGGCCATGACGTTCGACGGACACGTCATCAACGGCGGGGACGGTGCGCACGCGCATCCGACGCAGGCACTCTTGGATATCTACACGCTGCGCAAGGAATTCGGCGATCTCAAAGGACGCAAAATCGCGATCGTCGGCGACATTTTGCACAGCCGGGTCGCGCATTCCAACATCCAGGGCCTGCTGGGCATGGGCGCCGACGTCATACTCGTGGGACCGCCCGCATTTCTGCCCGATTCGTTTTCCGCCGAAGGCGTACGGATCGAGCGCGATTTCGATAAAGTGCTGCCCGAAAGCCACGCCGTCGTCCTGTTGCGCATTCAGCGCGAGCGTTTTGCATCGAACGACGTACAGATCACGGATGATGAATATATCACGGCGTATTGCCTCAACGGACGCCGCCTTGCAGCGCTAAAAGAAGAAACCATCGTCATGCATCCCGGCCCCTACAATCGCGGCATCGAGCTAGCCGACGACGTGTTGAAATACGCCGGCTGGCGCTACGCAAATCAGGTGCGGCACGGCGTCTTCGTGCGCATGGCCATCTTGGACTTTCTCGTCAACGGCAAGCAAAAACTTACCTGATGCTCATCAAAGGCGGACGCCTCATCGATCCGGCTCAAAGGCTGGACGGCATTTTCGATCTGCGCATTCGCGGCGGTATCATCGACGCCGTCGGCGAGGATTTAGCGCCCGAGGCCGGCGAGCCGGTTTTTGATGCAACCAATACGTGCGTCGCTCCCGGTTTCATCGACATGCACGTCCATCTGCGCGAACCCGGGTTTCCCGAAAAGGAAACGATCGCCACGGGAACCGCGGCAGCGCTCGCCGGCGGGTTCACCGCCGTTGCCTGCATGCCGAACACCAACCCCGCGATCGATTCGACGCAAACGATTGCGCAAATAATGCAACTCGCTACGGCATCGCGGCGCGCACGCGTCTATCCGGTTGCCGCCATAACCCGCGGACGCAACGGAACCGAACTTCTAGATTACGCAAGCTTGCAAACGGCCGGGGCCGTTGCCTTTAGTGACGACGGCAACACGGTCATGAATGCGAAAGTCTTGCGCGACGCGGCCATTGCCGCGCGCGCCGTTGCGGGATGCTTCATCTCACATTGCGAAGACGACGATCTCAAGGGTGACGCCGTAATGCACCTCGGCGACACCTCGAAAAAGCTCGGCGTGAGCGGAAGCCCCGCGATTGCCGAAGACCTAATCGTTGCGCGCGATTTGCAGATCGCCAAGGAAACCGGCAAACCGTGGCACATCGCGCATCTCTCGACGCGCGGCGGGATTGCGCTCGTAGAATGGACGCGCGCGCAAGGCGGCCACCCGACGTGTGAGGTCGCGCCGCACCACCTGTTGTTTATCGACGAGAGCTTGGGCGAACTCGGGGCGCGCGGAAAAGTTAATCCGCCGCTGCGTCAAGAAGAGGATGCCGCCGCGCTGCGGGCGGCCGTTCGCGAAGGAAAGATCGACGTGTTTGCGACCGATCATGCGCCGCACACGGACGCCGAAAAGTCGGGTGATCTCGCGGCGGCGGCGGTGGGTTTTTCGGGCCTGGAAATTGCAATCGGTGCGTACGCGCTCGCCGTTCCCGACCTGCCGGTCTCGCGTTTCGTTGAGTTGCTTGCAACCAATCCGGCGCGCATCCTCGGCGTGCCGGGGGGCACGCTCAAACTCGGCGAGCCCGGCGACCTGACGATTTTTGCCGAACGCAAATGGACGGTCGACAGCAAAACGTTTCAATCAAAGGGCCGTGCCACACCGTTTGACGGCATGACATTTTCACGCAGTGCCGTCGCTACAATTGTCGGCGGCGAATTGCGCATGCAGGACGGGCGGCTGGTAGGATCATGAGGGCGGCACTTTTTCTCGCGGACGGCACGCGTTTCGACGGTGAAGGCGTGGGATACGAGGGCCTCGCCCTCGGCGAAGCCGTTTTCTACACCGGTATGACGGGCTACGAAGAAGCGCTCACCGATCCGTCGTATGCGGGACAAATTCTCACGTTCACCTATCCGATGATCGGCAACTACGGCATCTCCGGCACGGTGGCGCAGTACCCGCGAGCCTGCGTTGCTGGCGCAATCGTCAAGCGGATCAGCCGTCACCCCTCGCATTTTGATGCAAAGGCGTCACTGCCCGACTGGCTGGCCGAACAGCGCGTTCCGACGATGACCGGTGCGGACACGCGCTCGATCACAATCGCGCTGCGCGAGCACGGCACGATTTGGGGAGCGCTGGCAACCGGCGAAGATGCGCTCGAACGAGCGGAAAGCAGACTGGTCGAATTTGCCCGCACCGCGGCAACCGGCGGTCTCGTACCCAGCGTGGCGACGCGCATCGAACGACACGAAGGCAGCGCGAACGGCCCGCACGTCGTGCTTCTCGACTGCGGAGTGAAACGGGCGATCATTCGCGAGCTTGCGGCCCTCGGCGCATCGATCACGGTTCTTCCCTACAACGCAACCGTCGCGCAGATTATGGCGCACGCGCCGCAGGCGATCGTCATTTCACCAGGACCCGGCGATCCGGCGGATCTTCCCGGCACGATCGAAACACTGCGCGAAATGGTTGGGCGCCTCCCACTTTTCGGCGTGTGCCTGGGTCATCAACTCTTGGCGCTTGCGATGGGAGCGAAGACGTTCAAATTGCCGTATGGGCATCGCGGCGGAAATCAGCCCGTCAAAGATCTCGTTCGCAACGAGGTGCTCGTCACCGCGCACAACCACGGCTACGCCGTCGACGGCGCGTCACTTCCCGCGCATCTGCAGCAGACGATGATCAATCTCAACGACGGAACGAACGAAGGCTTCCGCCATCGCGATTTGCCGATCGCCGCGGTGCAATTCCATCCCGAGGCATCTCCCGGTCCCTTCGATGCACGACGTTTGTTTGCCGCATGGTTGGACGAAGCAAAACAGCACTCGTAGTGCTGTTTGCCGCCGCCGGCGTTTTGCAAGGCCGCGCGGGCGCCCAGGCGCCGCTGCCCCGCTTGCACGTCACGACGCTCTCGCTACGCGCGGACACGCTCCATCCGCAAATCGAACGGCCCTTTCATTTAATCATTACGGCGCATTTCAAAGAACAGCTTGCGAACGTGGACTTCGTCGTGCTGCCCAACCTGGCTGAATTGGAAGATCTGGGCGACGAGCGCCACACATTAGGCGGACCCAAGGGCACGGACTTTACGGAAACGATTACCGTGGTCGCGCACCACTCCGGCAAACTGCGCGTCGCGCCCGTCTATTTCAACGCGATCGACGCACGCGACCGCAAGCCCAAGACGTTTAGTTCCAACGAATTGCTGCTTACCGTCGAAGGCGGCGCGCTTGAGAATCCGCTGGCGGGGTTGCGATCCGCGGCGAGTGCGTTCTTCAAATGGCTCGCCATCTTGTTTGCTGCCGGCGTGGTCGCGTTGATTTTTATCAAGCGGCGCACTCGCACGGAACCGCCCGCCGCGACGGCGGTGATCGCCCCGGAACCCGTTGCGGTCCGGTCGTCGCTCGATGTGCTACGCGAGCAACTTTCGGCGCTTCGCGCCAAGCCGTCGCGTCACACCGTATTTTCCGTGCGCCGGACGCTGTGGGCAATGGCCGGTGCCGGCGAGGGCGAAACACTTGCGGATGTTCTCGCGCGGCTGCACGGCCGGGAGCCGGCGCTGCACCCCGTGCTGCGGCTCACGGAGCGCGCGGCCTTTATCCAAGACGCCTTTGCGCACGGAGCGATTGACGACATGATTGCAGCCCTCGAGCACTATCTCGCATGAATACCATCGCCAAGCGCCCCGCGCACCTCGTGCACGCATTGCAAGAAACCATCGTCGGACAGGCGGGCGTGGTCGAAGCGCTCGTGCTCGGTCTCATTGCGAACGGGCACGTGTTACTCGAAGGTCCGCCCGGTCTTGCGAAGACGCTGGCATGCCGGGCGCTTGCCGCGGCGCTTGACGGCGAGTTCAAACGCGTGCAATTCACGCCCGACTTGCTCCCGAGCGATATTGTCGGCACCCGAATCTTCGATCAACAGAGCGG
>JALZBM010000210.1 GCA_030947385.1 Vulcanimicrobiota bacterium | reverse complement strand
AGGCAATCGACGTCTTTCCAATACCGCCCGCACCCACGATCGAAAGGACGCGATGCTTTTTGGAAAGCGTTTTGATTTCTGCCACGTCCGCTTCGCGGCCGATTAATGGAATGAGCTGCGCGGGCAAGTTGGTCGGACGTTCGGCAACCGTGCGCAGCGGCGGGAACGCGGAGGGCAAACCGTCCGCGACGACTTGATGGATGACTTCAAGGTCGGGAAAGTCTTTAAGGCGGTGCCGCCCGAGATCGCGCAGCGTTACGTTCGGCGACCGCTGCGGTCCGAGAGCCTTGGAGGCCTCATCCGACATAAGAATCTGACCGCCGTGCGCCGCATTGAGCAGCCGCGCAACGCGGTTGACGGTCGTTCCAAAATAATCGTTTTGCCGCTCGTCGGCAATCCCACTATGGAGCGCCATCCGGACCGATAGCCCGCCAACGTGCGACCAATCTGCCGACACCAGGGCGGCTTGCGCGGCGACGGCCGCTGCAACGGCATCGTCGGCCCGGTCGAAGACCGTACAAAACGCATCCCCGATCGTCTTAAAAACGTGGCCGCCGTTTTTGGCAAATGCGTCGCTTAGGAGAGAGTCGTGCTTGCGCAGCGCGTCTTTCATCGGCTCGGGGTAGAGCCGCCACCGCTCCGTGCTTCCTTCGATATCGCTAAACAACAGGGTGATAGACCCTGTCGGTAAACGTGAACCGCCGGCAGACTCGGGGGACGATACTTTTTTGACCTGTTTCATAAGGTCGCCCCTTAAAAACGCGACAAAATAACGTTCTGCGGGCCAAAAAAGGCCCCTCCGGGAACCGCTCTTGGCTGCCTCGCGTTTGCGAGATATGGGTTACAAGCTGTGGATCCCCATCCGCAATTTATGCGCGGTCTGCCTCGTGTCTCTGGCTGCATGGGCACCCCCCGCGGCGCGTGCGCAGTCCATCCCGATCCCACCCGCGCTCTCAAGCATAGATACGCTCCAAACCGACGCAACGCGATCCCTTACGATGCTTTTACACCCGGCTCAGCGCGAACGCATCGCCGGAATTGCCACCGCGACGCAGACGGAATTGGACCGTTCCTTTACGCAGGCAAACGCAGCCGGAGCCGTGGCCAAAGTCTTCACGCCGGCGCAACTGACCGCGCTTGCAGCCAGCCTGCGCACCGGACAGATGCCCGAGATATCCGAGGATCAAATGGCGGGCGTGGCTCAGTTTATGAGTGCGGTCGTGATGAAAGCGGGACCCACGTGGCATCGACGTTCTTTGCAAGTGAACGCCCTTCTATCGCCGCAGCAACGCGTTGCCATCGATGGACTCCGACGCACGACGCTGCTAAAGCTGCCGCACTATTCGTTCATGGGCATCGACCTTGCCTCGGCGCTCGGCGACGGATCCCCGATGTCGTTTCTAAATGATGCCGGCTCGTTTGCACTACTGCTTTCGCTGCCGCGGATCGAGCACGCGGTGCCGATGCACTAGAACCCGACTGCTCATCCCGTATATCACCAAACAGGCGCGACTTTTCGTGCCGCCGAAGCCCTTGTTCCGTGAGCCGCTACGTCCCCACCGATCCAACCATCGCCGAATTTGCAGCGTACTTGCGGCTCGAGCGCGGCCAGTCTGCTCGCACGAGCGAAGAATACGCGCGGGACGTTGAACTGTTCGGCGCTTTCCTAGAGCCGGGGCATCCGAAAACCGCGCCGTTTCTTAAGCTCTCCGGCGCGACGATTTCCGATGTGCGCCGGTTCGTCATGCAATTGATGGGGCCGCGCGAATACGGAGCCACATCCGTTCGCCGGAAAATAGCCGCTCTGCGTTCGTTCTTTGCGCTGCAAAAACGCGAAGGCAGGCGAACCGACAATCCCGCTCTCGAAGTGCCGCCACCCAAAGCGCCGAAACGCCTTCCAAAAGTTCTTTCCGAAGCCGAAACAGCAAAATTATTGCGCACGGTCGTTGCCGGCAAGACCGATACCCAGCGCCTGCGCGATATCGCCATCATGGAGATCTTGTACGCAAGCGGCATCCGGCGCGCCGAACTGGTCGGTCTCAACCTGCCCGACGTCGATTTGGACCGCCGCTTGATGCGCGTGATCGGCAAAGGCGACAAGCAACGCATGGTCTTCATCAATCAATCGGCGGCCGACGCAATTCGTCAATATTTGAGCGTACGGCCTCGTAGTACCGATGAGGCCTTGTTTTTAAGCCGGCGCAAAACACGTTTGAGTCACCGCCAAGCGTGGGTGGTGTTTACCACCTTTGCAAAACTCAGCGGACTCACGCAACATGTTACCCCGCATACGATGCGGCATTCGTTTGCCACGCACTTGCTGGAAAACGGCGCCGATATCGTAACCATCAAAGAATTGCTCGGCCACGAAAGTCTCTCGACCACGCAGATTTACACCAACGTTTCGCTGGAACATATGCGGCGCAGCTACGAAGATGCCCATCCGCGCGACCGGTCGGACCATTAAGTCGTTGCGTTACCCACTGATAAAATCCGTAACGATAACGGCTTTAATCGTTGCGCTTGCCGGTTGCAGCGCGACGAAGAGCAACGACGTCGTTTATACCGGGGTATTGCAGACCGGTACGCTAGCGCTCACCAACGTAAGCGGCAAGATCGAGGCGTTCCCGCCCATGGCAAACAGCCCCAAAGACCGGTATGCCGTTTCGCAAACCAGCCGCGACCGCTCTCTGCGCACCTTACTGCGCTTTAATCAGGGCCAAAAGCTGCTCAGCATCTGTCCGCAAACCTGTCCGCCGCCGGCGGACGCGCCGGGCGCCGACTATCTGGTCCGGATTCCGAATGACGTGCACGCGCAATTGACGACGGCAAACGGCGATATCGACGTTTCGGATGTCAGCGGTCCGGTCGATGCTGCCGCCACCAACGGGAACATCAAGATCCAAATTCCCAGCTTTGCAAACGCGAGTACCGTCAACGGAAATATCGCCGTTACGTTCGGGGACGCCAATTGGCCCGGCGCGCTGCACTTCTCTACCCAGCATGGGGACGTTGAATTGTACGTGCCTGCGATTGCGAATGCGCGCGTCGATTTACACACCGACGTCGGGACTGTGTATGACAATTTTGATTTACGCGGCACCTCGCAAGGCACCGCGGAAACAATTACTGGAAAAATCGGCAGCGGCGGCGATCGTTCCATTGTTGTGCGGGTTCGGACCGGTAATGTGCGGCTCCTCAAGCTCGTTCCCCAAATGTAGCTCGTTTGCCGGCGTCGAACTCCGGCCATTGATGGCAAAAATTGCAGTCACCGGTTCCGGAGGAACCATCGGATCGCAGCTGTGCGCCGATCTCGAACGCGATCATCAATTGGTCCGCGTCGATCTAGCCAACGCTGACGTGAATGCGGACGTGCGTGACCTGGAGGCGATGCGAAAAGCGCTGCGCGGATGCGAGACGGTCGTTCACCTTGCCGGCGCCGTCGCGGTCGACGCAGCGTGGGAAGACGTATACGGCACGAACATCGGCGGCACGTATAACGTATACGAAGCCGCGCGCGAAAATGGCTTGCGCCGCATTATCTTTGCCAGCTCCAATCACGCGGTCGGAATGAACGAGGTGCAAAATGCTCCCCGGATTTATGAGCCGGGTTTCGGACGCGTCGTCGGAGTCGACGATCCGTATCGGCCGGATGGACTGTACGGCGTTTGGAAAGCGTTCGGCGAAGTGCTCGGCCGGCTCTATAGCGACAAGTACGGCCTGCAAGTGAGCTGCATCCGCATCGGCTCCATTACGCGCGAAGACGACCCCAAGGACGAAAGTGTCCGCAATTCATCGGATTGGCTGAATCTCACGGACGAAGAAAAGTTCAAGCGATACGCAGCAACGTGGATGTCACACCGTGACTTTGCATCCCTTGTGCGCGCAATTCTTGCGCGCGATGTGCCGTTCGCGGTTGTGTACGGCGTTGGTGACAACGCAACGCGGTTCTGGGACTTGGAACCGGGTCGCGCGATTTATGGGTTCTGGCCCAAGGACGGAGTACAGTGAATAAATCGACACGTCTTGCCCTTGCTGCCGCCGTCCTGTTGGTGATCATTGCCGTCGGCGCCTTTATGTGGTGGCAACGCCAGCGCTTGCCGATTGTGGATGTCAGCATTCAAAGCGCGTCGCTCACAAGCTTTTGGCATCGGCCGACGGATATGCGCGCTCGCGTGTTGCTTCCGGATTCCTATTGGAATTCTCCGCAGCGGCGCTATCCGGCCGTTTACGAAATTCACGCGCTCGGCACCAGCTACTTAGTCGGTCGAAGAACCACTCGTGCATGGCAGAAAGCCATTGCTCGATCGGGCACTGATTTCATCGTCGTGTTTCTGGATGCCGCAATGCCGGCGGGCGAACACCACGTGTTTGCGGACTCCGCAAACAATGGACCGTGGGCGAGCGCGCTCGTCAACGATGTCATTCCGGAACTCGAGAAACAATTCCGCATCCAAGCTACTCCCGCGAGCCGCTTTCTCGCCGGTCACTCATCGGGCGGTTGGGCGGCGCTCTGGCTGCAAGTAAACTACCCGCGTTTTTTTGGCGGGGAGTGGTCGTCCGCACCCGATCCGGTGGATTTCCATGATTTCATCGGCATGAATCTCGTTCGCGCACCTTTACCCAACGCGTATCGAAAC
>JALZBM010000050.1 GCA_030947385.1 Vulcanimicrobiota bacterium | reverse complement strand
ATTTCGTCGCGCGCAATCCCAAGTTCTCCGAGCTTAGCCGCGATCTCGCACTGCACATCGCGGCGATGTCGCCGGAATACGTCGACCGCGAAAGCGTCCCGGCAGAAATCGTCGAGCGCGTGCGCGGTGAGTTTTCCGCAAACGTTCCACCGGGCAAGCCGGCCGACATCGTACAAAAGATCGTCGACGGCAAAGTCAATAAGTGGTACGAAGAGCACGTATTGCTCGACCAGCCGTTTGTCAAGGACGACTCGATCAGCATCAGCGAACTCATCGGCGGCGTCGTGGGCGTTCTCGGCGAGCGGATTCGCGTGCGACGCTTCGTTAAGTACGCCCTGGGAGACTCGCAATAATTACTAGCCAGCCGAAGTATTCGCGCATTCTCCTCAAGATTTCCGGGGAGGCATTCTCCGGAACGGAGACCGGCGTCGACGTTGAAACGACGCAGAGCATGGCGGACCAAATTGCCGAAATCGCCCAAGCCGGCGTTTCGGTCGCGGTAGTCGTGGGCGGCGGAAATATTTGGCGTGGGAAGATCCACGAAGAGCACGGCATGGACCGTTCCACCGCGGATTACATGGGAATGTTAGCCACCGTTATCAACGCACTCGCATTGCAAGACGCGCTCGAACGGATGGGAATTCCCTCGCGGGTCCAAACGGCCATCGCCATGCATCAAATCGCCGAACCGTACATTCGGCGTAAAGCGATCCGGCATTTAGAAAAGGGCCGGGTCGTTATTTTTGCGGCGGGCACCGGCAACCCGTATTTCACGACGGATACGGCCGCCGCCTTACGGGCCGTGGAAGTGAATGCGCAAGCGATTCTCAAGGCCACAAAAGTCGACGGAATCTATTCGGCCGATCCCCTCAAAGATTCCAAGGCAACGCGATTCGAACATCTGGAATACTTGGAAGTGTTACAGCGCGGCCTTGAAGTAATGGATAACACGGCGCTCACGCTGTGTATGGATAACGATCTGCCGATCATCGTGTTCGACATGGGTGTGACGGGGAACATTCGGCGCGTTGTCTGGGGCGAGCAGATCGGCACATTTGTCGGCAAAAACAAAATTGCAACAGGAGCGGTACGATGAGCGAATCAGCAGCCCAAACGCTAAAAGATGCCGAATCAAAAATGGGCAAGGCCTTCGACGCAACGCGTTCTGAATTTGCCGCCGTACGCACGGGCCGCGCAACGCCCGCGCTGCTCGATCGCCTGCACGTTGAAGCGTACGGTGCATCCGTTCCGCTCAAGCAAGTCGCAAGCGTCAGTTCGCCCGACGCGCGGTCGCTGCAAATCACCGCGTTCGACCGCAGCACGGTCGGAGATATTCGCAAGGCCATCGAAAAAAGCGATCTCGGCCTTACGCCCAACGTTGACGGCGGTAATATTCGTCTCAACATTCCGCCGCTCACCGAAGACCGCCGAAAAGATCTCGTCAAAGTGATCAAGAAAAAAGCCGAAGACGGCCGCATAGCGGTGCGCAACGTTCGCCACAAAGCGCACGACGATCTCAAAGCGCAACTCAAAGATCACAAGATCACCGAAGACGAGAGCAAACGCTCGCAAGATCAGTTGCAAAAACTGACCGACAAGTACGTCAAAGAGATCGATGCGCTGATCGTCGCCAAAGAGAAGGAAGTCATGGAAGTCTGATGGCTGTGCAAGCCGATCATGCTGACTTCGCTCTGATGGATTACGTCCAAGCCCGCGAAAAGCTTGCGGCGCAACTCGCACCATCGACGGTCCTGCGCTTTTCAGTCCTCGGCCCGGTTTATCCGGCGCTCGGTTGTGGAAAGCTCCGTGTACTGCGCGTGCGCCCGATGGGCCGCGCCGCCGAAGTACTGGAACCGGAAACGATTGAAGTGATTGCCGGCTATGAATCTTACGAACGACTTGAGTTCTAAACTGCTCGCGCAGTCCGGCGACGTCGATCTGGACCCGTCGCGGCTCCCAAAGCACGTAGCTGTCATTATGGACGGTAACCGGCGATGGGCGCGGTCCCGGCGCCTGCCGGCCGTCGAAGGCCACCGCCGCGGCATCGTGGCCCTGCGTGAAGCCACACAGGCGGCGCGCGATTTTAAGATTCCGATTTTGACCGTTTACGGGTTTTCTACCGAGAACTGGCGGCGCGACGGCAAAGAAATTTCGCTGCTGCTCGATCTCTGCATCTACTTTGCGCAAAATGAGTTGGCGGAACTGCAGCGCAACAACGTCCGGGTGAACGTCATCGGGCGGTACGAGGCTCTTCCGAAGGGCTCGTTTGAAGCGCTGAATTCCCTCGTGCGCCAAACCGCCTCAAACGACGGGCTCGTTTTGAACCTCGCCGTCAACTACAGCGCGCGAACGGAGCTTAAAGACGCCATCGTTTCGATTGCCCGCGACGTGGCTGCCGGGCGGCTCGATCCGGCCTCCATTTCGGACGATTCCATCGCGTCCTACCTCTACACGTCCGATATGCCGGACCCCGATATTCTGATCCGACCGGGTGGCGAGCATCGTCTCTCGAACTTTCTGCTCTATCAGGTCGCCTACACCGAGCTGTACATGACCGATGTTTACTGGCCCGATTTTACAAAGGATCATTTCCGACGAGCGCTGATCGAGTTTCAGAAACGCCAACGCCGGTTCGGGGGAGCTTAACTCTCAACCGCGTCTTTGTCGGCGTCCTGGTTGCCGTTATCGGCATTGCCTGCGTGTTTTATCCCTACGCGTTCTATGCGCTCGTGCTTTTTATCGGCATGGCGTGTTTGTACGAACTCGCGCAGCTGTGCGAGCGCAAGGGCCAGCAGTTGGAGTACCCCGTAGCGCTGGTCGGCGTCTGCGGGTATGTTTTGTTAACGATCCCCAATCTTCAGCGTCGCTGGGAAGGCGTGCTGATCGCCGGCATTATTATTGCGACGTTCTGGATGGGAATGTACGGTTCGCAAAAAGGCTACTTCGCGCGAACGGCCTACACGCTGCTCGCCGTGCTCTACATCGGAAAGCTGCTCTCCTATTTTGTGATGATCCGTTCCGTTCCGTATCAGGGGCTCGTGTACACGCTTTTCGTCATCGTGCTCATTGCGATGACGGACATTTCGGCAATGCTCGTCGGCGGACTGATCGGGCGCCATCCCTTGACGATTATTTCGCCCCAGAAAACCGTCGAAGGTTCGGCCGGCGCGCTCGTTCTGGTTTCGCTTATCGGCTACTTGGCGACGCTGTACCCGCCGCTGCACCTCCTGTGGTGGCAGGGAGTCGTGCTTGGTGCAATCACGTGCGTTGCAGCGCAGGCGGGCGACTTGGTTGAGTCCGCTCTCAAACGCGACGCCGGCGTCAAAGATGCCGGCAGCATGATTTCCGGGCACGGCGGCGTGCTCGACAGGTTTGATTCCTACCTGTTCGGCGGCATGGCGTTTTTCGGTACGCTGCACCTCGTCGGCATTTTGGTCGTCAAATGACGCGCCGGCGAAAGGTTGCGATCCTCGGATCGACCGGTTCGATCGGAACCCAGGCGCTCGACGTAATTGCCGCGAGCGAAGAACGGTTCGAAGTTGTCGGTCTGGCAGCCGGGAAAAATAGCGCGCTCCTTGCGCAGCAGGCGGAGCGCTTTGGCGTGCGCATCACCTCAACGTCGGCGCAAGGAATTGACGGTTTGCGGCGCGTCGCGATCGAATCCAAACCCGATGTCGTGCTGGCCGCGACCGACGGATTTGTGGCCTTCGACGTGGCCTTCGCGGTCGTCGAGCGCGGTATCGATCTCGCCGTCGCAAATAAAGAATTGGTGGTGGCCGCCGGCGAGTTGTTGATGCGGGCCGCGCGTAAGAGCGGGTCGCAAATCTTGCCGGTCGACAGCGAACACAGCGCGGTTTTCCAATGTTTGATCGGCGAGGATCGCGCGAGCGTGCAATCGATTATTCTTACCGCCTCGGGCGGCCCGTTCTGGCATAAGTCGGCCGCGGATTTGCGCGGCGTTACCGTACAAGAAGCGCTCGCTCATCCCACGTGGCAGATGGGCGTGAAAAATACGATCGATTCGGCGACCATGATGAACAAGGGGCTGGAGATGATCGAGGCCGCGCGCCTGTTTGATACGCCGCCGTCGTCCATCCATATGCTCGTCCACCCGCAGAGTATCGCCCACGGTGCGGTGATCTTCACGGACGGCAGCGTCAAAGCGCAGTTGGCCGCGCCGGATATGCGCGTCCCCATCGGCTATGCGCTCGCCTATCCCGCACGCATCGACACGGGACGCGTCCTGGACCCCTTGGAGGCCCTTGGCGGCAATCCCGGGTCGGCTGCCGTGCGTTATGAATTTGAGCGGGCGGATCCCGTCCGCTTCCCGTGCGTCCGCTTGGCTTACGAAGCGGCCAAGCAAGGTGGAACCGCTCCCGCGGTGCTCAGTGCCGCCAATGAAATCGCCGTGCAGGCGTTCGTGGGGGGGCAGGCCGGATTCTCAGACATTCCCCTCATAATCGAGAAGGTGATGCGGGCAAGCGGCTTTGCCGAACTAACAATGGAAACCGTCCGTGAGGCGGACCGCCGGGCGCGCGAAATGGCGCGCGAAGCGGTGGCCGCTTTGCACACCCCCGCAGAGGTAAAATGACCGGTCCGATCTTGGCACACGCCGTCCAATTCGAAAAAGTCCTGACCTTTCTCTTCATGCTTTCCCTTCTCGTGGTCTTGCACGAATTGGGTCATTTTTTGGTCGCGCGCCGTAACGGTGTACGGGTCAATGAGTTTGCCGTCGGATTTGGCCCGAAGCTCGTCAAGTGGACGAGTCGCAATACCGGAACGACGTACGCGATCAACCTCTTGCCCATCGGCGGCTACTGCGCGATGCAGGGCGAGGATGGAAAGTCCACCGAGGCAGAACAAAAGCGCGAATTCATTTCCGCCGGCGGACACGAGGGCGATAACTTTCAGTCCAAGACCACCTGGCAGCGCTTTGCCATCGTGGTTGCCGGCCCGATCGCAAACTTTATCCTTGCGTTTTTCATCCTTTTCGCCGCGGCATCGATCTTCGGGGTCAAAGGCGATGCGAACCAGCCCATCGTCGGACCGCTCGTTGCCGGCATGCCGGCACAAAAAGCCGGCGTGCAAGTCGGCGATAAGGTGGTTTCAATCGACGGCGTCGCCGTCGCTAACGGCACGCGCTTGATCGAAACGATTCACCATTCGCTCGGCAAGCATTTAAAGATGACGCTCTCGCGCGACAACGTGGCGTATACCGTCGATCTCGTGCCGGCGACGTGCCCGCCGCCCAATCCCAAGGGCGCGAACGGCTGTATCGGATTTACGCCCGTACCCGTCATCGTTCATGTTGGTCTCGCGCAAGCGTTGGACGAATCCGTTGCCGATATGCGCAACATGTGGGACCAAACCATCGGCGGCTTAGGGCTGCTTATTTCGCATCCGCGCCAATACGGCGGCAACGTCACCGGCATCGTCGGGATGGAGCGCGCGGCCTCCGCCTATCAAGACTTCGGACCGGCACTGTATTTGCAACTGGCGGCCTTGATTTCGTTTACCCTCGGCGTGTTCAATTTGCTGCCGTTCCCGGCGCTCGACGGCGGTCGAGCGGTCTTTATCGTGGCGGAAATGCTGCGCGGCAAACCCGTCGACCCCGAAAAAGAAGCGCTCGTGCACGTGGCCGGCTTTGCCGTGCTCATGCTGGTGATGATCGCGGTAACCTATCACGATATCGCCAACCTAATTGCAGGCAAGGGAGTCTTTTAGGCCATGATTCGCCTGCGCCGGGAATCCAAACCGGTCTTCCTCAAAAATAAAAACAACGAGTCCGACGCCAAGGGCATTTGGATCGGTGGCGATCATCCCATCGCCGTACAGTCGATGACGACCACGGATACGGCGGACTACGACAAGACGCTCACGCAAGTGTACGCCCTCGCAATGGAAGGTTGCGAAATCGTGCGCTGCACCGTGCAGGACGCGCGCGATGCCGCGGGCTTGCCGCATATCGTCAAACGTTCGCCCGTTCCGATCGTTGCCGACATTCACTTCGATCACCGGATGGCGCTGGCCGCAATCGATGCGGGCGTTGCCAAACTTCGTTTGAATCCCGGTAACATCCGCGATTACGCGAAGACCAAAGAAGTCGTCGAACTGGCAAAACAGCGTGGCACGCCGATTCGCATCGGCGTGAATATGGGCTCGCTCGCGCCGGATCTTGAAAAAACGATGGGGCACACCCCTGAAGCGATGGTCGAGTCCGCGATGCGCCACGTGTTGATTTTAGAAGAACTCGGGCATACGGATATCGTGATCTCGCTCAAAGCGCACGATGTTATCTCGACCGTTTTTGCGTACCGCCTCATGGATAAACGGTTAGCCGAACGCAAAACCCCATACGCGTTGCATCTTGGCATTACCGAGGCGGGCATGCTGCGGGACGGCACGATCAAATCTTCGCTTGGTCTGGGACTGCTGCTCTTCGAAGGCATTGGAGATACGCTGCGCGTTTCGCTGGCGGCGGATCCGGTTGAAGAGATTCCGGTCTGCTGGGGCATTCTCAAAGCGCTGGGCCTGCGCGAAAAAGGCTTCGAGATTACCGCGTGCCCGTCGTGCGGCCGTGCGGAAATCGACGTGCTGGAGTTGGGGCGCAGCGTGGAGGCGATCGCCAAGGAGTATACGGCTCCGGTTAAAGTAGCCGTAATGGGGTGCGTGGTCAATGGGCCGGGTGAATCCAAAATGGCCGACGTGGGCGTTGCAGGTGGTAAAGGCAAAGGCGCGATCTACCGCAAGGGCGAGTTAGTCGGCACGTTTCCCGAAGACCGTCTGCTCGGAGCGTTGCGCCTTGAGATCGAGAAAGTCATTGCGGAGCAATACCCGGATTACAAACACGAAATTCAGCTGACATGAAATTAAGAACGGCAGGCTTGAAAACAATCGCGGTTACGGCGCTCATTGCTTCGGCAGTCGCAGTCGGCCTGGCGTTTTCGCGTCCTGTTGAGTTGCGCGTGGACGGTCAAAAAATCGTTACGGACGTTCCTCCCGTCACGCAAGAACATGAAGTCTTTGTGCCGCTGCGCGCAATTGCCGAAGCGCTCGGCGCCGATACGCACTTTAAGTCGATGTCGGGCGACGGCGACACGGTCGAGGTCATTCGCGGTGACAAAACGTTGCGCTTTGAAGTCGGCGGGACAAAGGCGACCCTAAACGGTGCACCGATGACCCTGCATCATCCCTCCTTCCGCGTTCGCGGCCGGGTAATGGTTGGAATGCATTCGCTCTCGCGCGCCTTTAGCGTCAAAACCCGGTACGACCGCAAGACCGCGCGGATCGATGTCGATACGCCCGGCGTCATCGAAGCCGGAGCGCAGGCGGACGCCGACAGCGACGACAAATCGGTTTCCATTCCCTAAGGACATCCGCGGCGGCGGGTACGGCGTTTTGTAGTGGTAAGGGAGATTTGGCACATGTTCAAATATCTGGTCTTGAGTTTCGCGTTCTTTTCGGCCACGTCGGTCTGCGCCGTGGCACAGCCGTCGTTGCAACCCGTGCTTTCGGCACCGCAATGGATCAACGGGCGCGCGCAAGCATCCGGCGTGCGCGGTAAGGTCGTCATCGTCGACGTCTTTACGTTTGGATGCATCAATTGCAAGCACGTCATTCCCGAACTGCGCTCGCTGTACCGCACGACCTCACGCAAAGATCTACAAATCATCGGCATCCACACGCCTGAAACGTCGTATGAAGGCGTCCGCTCGAACGTGGTTGCCAATCTTGCGTTGCAAGGCATCGTCTGGCCCGTCGCAATCGATAACAATCAATCGCTTTGGAATGCTTACGGGATCCAGTACTGGCCGAGCCAACTCATCTTCGACCGTAAGGGCACGTTGCGAAAAACCGTCATCGGGGAAGGCCAAGACGCCGACGTTATGGCTACGGTCAAGTCCCTGATCGCGGAGAAGTAAGCATGATTCACGCGCTAACCGCGGTACTTGCGCTCTGGGGCCACGAGCCGACGCCGGCGGCAAGCGTGCCCTTCGCACGCAAGTACGCGCTTTCGATCTCAGGCACGCCCGGAAAAATGGTGCGCTTACAAGCCGGCGGACTACCGGCAAGATGGGTCGCGTCGTTTTGTACCCCGCATTTGTGCGCGCCCGGACGCGTGACGATCGTTATCCCGCGCAGCGGCCGGTTCACGACCGAGTTGCAAATCATCCCGACTGACCCGCAGCGCTCGGTCGCCTCGCCGATCCGGGTGAACGGTAGCGACGGGCGCCAATCGTTTTCCGTAGCTCGCGTCTCACGCGGCGCGGATTCAATCGCGAATTAGCAGACCTTCGGGCTCTTCGACGGGTCCGATCTCGTCCGGATTGGATTTGCGAAAACCGTAGAGGAAGAAGAAGACGAGTCCGATCACAAGCGCTCCGGCGAACCATTCCCAGGTCGTGCGCGAAAGGCCGAAGATAGCCAGGAATAACGAGCAGAGGATTCCCAAAATCGGGAAGAGCGGAACGAACGGGACCCGGAACGTGCGCGGAATATCAGGTTTGCGGTGACGCAAATACAACACGCCGGCGCAGACGACGGTAAAGGCAATCAGCGTTCCGATGTTGACCAGATTCAGCAGCTGGTTCAAGGGGACGACGAGCGTGAGTATCGCAACGATACCACCCGTGAACATCGTCGTGTTGAGCGGAGTCTTAAATTTCGGATGAACTCTTGCAAC
This sequence comes from Vulcanimicrobiota bacterium, assembly GCA_030947385.1. Classification (GTDB taxonomy): domain Bacteria; phylum Vulcanimicrobiota; class Vulcanimicrobiia; order Vulcanimicrobiales; family Vulcanimicrobiaceae; genus JACRUB01. Next base: position 2,920 of record JALZBM010000050.1, on the reverse strand, counting down.
GATCGGCGGCAGCATCTTATCGCGCGCCATGACGTAGAAAATTCGCGATTGACCGAGCAACGAACTCAACGCAACGCTTGTCGTACCGGCGAGCACGCCGATAACGATGATCGCACTAACGAACGGTAAGTGCAGCGGAGCGAGCGCATAGACCAAGGGATCTTTGATCGGCACCTTGGACCACGGCACGGCGCCGACGAGCACGATTGCGGTCGCGCAGTAGATGAGCGTTCCGATTCCGAGCGCGCCGAGCACGCCCATCGGAACGTCGCGCTGCGGGTTCTTGCACTCCTCGGCCGTCGTCGTAGCCGTATCGAATCCGATGTAACTAAAGAACACATATGCCGCAATCGCAATGATTCCGTACGGCTGCACGCTCGACGTGTAGTCGGCCTGGCCGCCGAACGGATGCAGTTTTCCCCACCCGAAGGGGTTGAAGTGCGTGAGGTTTCCGGCATGAAACAGGAAGAGGCCGGCGACGATGAACACCATGAGCGCGCCGATTTTTAGGACAACGAAGATGTTGTTGGTCGTGGCGGATTCGCGAATGCCGATCGAGAGCAAAACGCTCAAAGCCAGAACGAATAGCGCGCCGACGATATCGACCTGCGAATGCAGCAGATCGTAGTGAGGGAAGTCCCACCAGGGCCCCTTCATGATCAGGTTCGAGGTTTGTGCCCAGCCGGGTAACGCGATGCCGATGGATTTCAAAACGTCTTGGAACGCCGCCGAGAATTGTTGTGCTACGGGCGCCGCGCTTATACCATATTCAAAGATGAGCGCAAAGCCGATTATCCAGGCGAACAGTTTGCCCATCGTTGCGTACGCATACGTGTAGGCGCTGCCGGCAACCGGCACCATCGCTCCGAGTTCGGCATAACAGAGGGCCGCGAAGAACGACGTAAGACCGGCTAGCAGATAGGAGATGATGACGGCGGGGCCCGCACCCTTTACGCCAGTCCCGATGGTCGTGAAGATTCCGCCGCCGATCATCGTGCCGAGGCCGATGGCCACGAGATCCTTGGCCGTCAAGGCCCGTTTGAGGATTTTTCCCTTGCTGAGTTCACGGAGTCTGTCAACCGAACTGGTGGCAAATAGGCGCGAAGCAAACGACATCCCGCGTCGGTTCGCAGAAGTGAGCCGGACGCCCTACCCGAAGCACCGCAGGGTGATGAACCGCTTCCAACGCATTTCCCAGCAGCGACTCTATGCCAATCCGTGGGTCGCACTTGAAATCCACCAAATCAACCATCCGAACGGCACGGCCGGCGAGCACGTACTCGTCGTGACGCCGCGCGCCGCCGCGGCCCTCATCGTCGATGATGACGATCTGCTCTTCACGCGCCAAATGCGTTTCGGTGCGCAGACGGATGTGCTCGAACTCGTCAAAGGCGGCGCGCAAGAAGACGAGTCGGAGCTGCAATGCGCGCAGCGCGAAACGCGTGAAGAGCTCGGCGTCGTTGCGAACACCTGGGAGCCGATGGGATTCTTATATGAGATTCCCTCAATTTTGGATAAACCCGTGCACCTGTTTCTGGCTACGAACATCTATCACGTCGATACGGAATTTGAAGCGGTTGAAACGATCGAACTCGTGCGCGTTCCGAGGCGGCTTGCTTTTGCCGCCGCCGCGGCGGGTGAGATCAGCGACGCGATCACTGCGGGCGCGCTCCTGCGCTACGGCCTGATCAGCGGATACTTGTCACCCAAAAACTGAGGTTAACGTCCGCAGGGCTCGTTCGCTCGAATGTCGCAGGTTCCAGAACGATCGGTGCGCTCAACGGCACGATCAACTATTGCTCCGGAGTTGTCGGACAAATCGCGGCCTGGCAAATAACCGGCTAACTGAAACGTTGGGCAGCCCCTTCGACGGGCTCAGGGTGACACCCGGAACCCTAACGCTTCGGCGTTAGGCTGGGGGTTTGGTGGAGGGAGTCCATAGGTGTTCGGGTTGCTTTAGGTCGTCGTTGATCCAGCGCGACCAGACGAACAGTGCGTCGGAAAGACGGTTGACGTACACTTGGACCGCGGGTGACATTGCTTCCTGAGCCAAAAGGGTAACGATCAAACGTTCTGCCCGGCGGCAGATGGTGCGGGCCAAGTGTAAGAAGGCGCCGGCCATCGAACCGCCGGGCAGAATGAAAGTGTTCAGTGCCTGCAAATCTTTTTGCGCTTCGTCGATCGCTCGTTCGAGCGCTTTTGCATCGTCTTCGCTGACAAGCGGCATGCCGTCCCAGCGGTCCTTCGGCAGCGTAGCGAGGTCGGATCCCAGGTTGAAGAGCACGTCTTGCGTCCATGCAAGCCAAGCGTCGAGACGTCGCGCGCGCTCGTGTGCCGCCAGAAAATCGTGCATGGCGGAGCGTGCGAGGCCGATGGCACTCGATAATTCATCGATCGTGCCATAGGCCTCGATGCGTAGCGCATTTTTTTTAATCCGTTGACCACCGACGAGACCCGTTGTTCCGTCGTCGCCAGTGCGCGTATAGATTCTCGTGAGCTTCGGCATACGCAATTAGGTACGGTGGCGCTTGCGAGGAGTCCCGTAAGGAGGCGGGGCGGGCGCACCGCTCGAAAGCGGCGCGGTCATGTCCGACACCGATCAAAAGACCCCGCTCGTTAAGGAAATCCCATCTAAAGCGGCGGACCTTTCCGCGTGGTACACCGCCGTCACCATCAAAGCCGAACTGGTATCGTATTCGCCGGTGCGCGGCTGCGTCGTGCTGCGGCCCTACGGTTACGGCATCTGGGAAAACTTGCAAAAGGCGCTCGACGAGCGTTTCAAAGAAACGGGTCACGAAAACGCCTACTTTCCGCTGCTCATCCCCGAGCACTTACTAATGAAAGAAGCCGAACACGTCGAAGGCTTCGCGCCTGAAGTCGCCTGGGTGACGCACGGCGGAAGTGAAAAACTCACGGAGCG
>JALZBM010000209.1 GCA_030947385.1 Vulcanimicrobiota bacterium | reverse complement strand
CAAAAGCGGGCTACGATGGGCTGTTCGCCGGTAAGTCTTTGGTCGTGCCGGGTTTCAAGAACAAGGCGATCGTGTTCTCGACGCGCTTTGCCCCGCGCAAACTGCTGACAAAAATCTCTGGCGGTCTAATTCGGCGAGGCAGCTAAAGCGAAGCCGCCGCCGCGAGTTGCGGAATAAGGGTGCCGTCTTCGGGAATCGTGTAGTCTTGCGTCACCTGCGAAATCAGCGCGGCAATGCGGCGCGCGCTTTCGTGCGGAGCGACTTCGGCTTGGCGCCGGCGCATTTCTGACAGCCGCTGCGGTTGCATGATAAGCTTTCGCACCGCAAGCACGACGGCGCGCGTCGTTAGCGCAACGATGCCGATGCCGTTCTGTCTAACGAAGTCGACGTTACCGCGTTCTTGTCCGGGAACGTAATCGTACACGACCATCGGCACTTGCGCGACGTTTGCCTCGGCGATTGACCCGGGGCCGGCCTTTGTAACCAGCAAATCCGCAGCGCGCATCAAAAGCGGGATCTCATCGGTGTAGCCGAGTACGGTCATGCGCGCGCCGAGCGACGGCGCGAGTTCTTCGAGCCGGGTTTTTAGCGCGGCATTGCGCCCGCACACGACGATGAGATGCGTATCCAAATGCGCTTTTGCAAGCGCGAGTGCGGTCGTGAGCAGCTTTCCGCCGCCTTCGCCGCCGGCCATGAGCATCGTGATGAAGCGGTCCGGCGGTAGAGCCAACTGCTTGCGGATCGCGGCTTTGGAAGCCGTAACGTCTTCGAACTTGGGATGGATCGGTTGTCCGAGCATGCGCAAACGGTAAGGCGGAACGCCGCGCGACACGGCGCGGTCGTACACTTCGCGCGCCGGAACGACGACGGCGTCGGCTTCGGGCATCAGCCAGGACTCGTGCACTTTGCCCAAATCGGTAATCACGGTGACCAGCGGAACGTGCGTCATCTTCGCGTCGGCGCGCGCGCGCAGCGCCGCGTGATTGAGCAGCGGATGGACGGAAACGATGACGTGCGGTTTGTACGAGAGGAAGAGGTCGCGCAGGCGCTCGCGGTAGAGTGGTTCGCAAAAACGGACGAGCGCTTTGTACCGGCGCCGGCCGTTGGTTGCATAGTAGAGCGCGCCGTAGACGGGGGGCGCGTAACGCAAGGCGGAGCTATAGGCGAGCCCGAGTTGCGTCAGCGGGAAAGAACAGTGGGCTGCGACGTCGTCGATGCGGTGTTCGAAGGCAAACGGTTCCTTGATTTCATCCAGTGCCGCCGTAATGGCTACGGATGCGCTTCGGTGCCCACCACCTGTATCGGAGATGAGGAAGAGGGCCCGTTTTTTCATCTGCCTCCGTTAGACGCTAGACGCTCGCCGGCTGCCGTCGCTTTAATGCTTTGACTTGTTTGATTCGGCGAAGCTGGGCATTGCGAACTTTCCGGCTGGTCGGGGCAAGCTTGGCCATGAGCGCCCGGGCCGGAGCGTCGTAGAAGCGGAAAATATCGCCAAACTCGATGTCGGGGTTTCGGTGGTGCCCGTCGTGGTCCTCGGGCAGCACGACCGCGCAGGCCCGTAGCGTGGGAATGATCCAAGCGGGGGTCTTCCAACCGAGTTCGGTCGTATGGCGCCACCAAACGTGTAGTTGGCCGAGCGCCAGGCCGGCGAGCGCTCCCGGCCAGGAGAGCCAAGCAACGCTAGCGGCGATAGCGAGGTAGGGCAGGGCGCCTAGTACGCCGTCAAGCAACACGGAGGGGTCCTTTGAGAGAACGGCATGATCCCAATAGGAGCGTTTGCGATCGTGATGCGTTCGCAGGTGAAGCGTGAACCACAAATGCTGCGGAACGTGATAGAAGAACGTGGATGCAAAATCCCCGGCGATCAACACGATTGCGGCCGTCAAAAAACCGTAGCCGACGTGTGAAAGAATCATTTTATTCTCGCCTTTTCGAACGCGTTGCCATACTCACGTATTATACATTGTTGTGCGCTTGTGCGAGCACAACCTCCGAGGAATTCGACCGCTATCCCATAACCGTAGCGCAGACCCGCGTTCTGGTTAACACCGCCTTAAGCTGGCGGGTTCCACCTTATACCCAAAGCCTTGCCGGAGTTACCCTATTGCACGATGGCCGGCCCTTTGCGCATCAAAATCTTGCCGTAGCGCGCTCGATCGAACGCAGCAACGAGCGGCTCTCATCCTTTGACGCGTTGCAGTTGGCGCAGACCGCAGTAACGGCCGCGCAACGCGAGGGGCTCGATCCTGAATTTTTTGCCGCGACGCTTCTGCAGGAATCGGCATTCGATCCGGACGCGCTCTCAAGCGCGGGAGCGGTCGGCATCGCACAATTTACGCTCGATACCGCGCAATCAAACGGCGTGAATCCCTTCGATCCGAGCGATGCAATTGCCGGTTCGGCACGATTGCTTGCCGGATACGTGAGTGAATATACCTCAAAATATCGCGACCCCTACGCTGCCGCGCTTGCGGCGTACAATGCCGGGCCGGGCGCCGTGTACGCTTATCACGGCGTGCCGCCCTATGCCGAAACGCGGGGATATATAATGGACGTCTACGAACGATGGGCGCGCATTCTCGCCGACGAGCGCGCGCGTTGAGTTTGTTCCGCCGCTTATTCGCGCGTCAGCCGCTTGCGTGGACGTCTTCTGAGTCCGAGGGACCCGGTCTGCGGCGCGCGCTCGGATGGCCGGCGCTTACGTGCATCGGCCTTGGAACCATGCTGGGCGGTATTTTTCCCACCATCGGCGCGGGCGCGCATCACGCCGGTCCCGGCGTTATTCTGTCTTTCGTGCTCTCCGGAATCGTATGCGTTGCCGTTGCCCTTTGCTACGCAGAATTTGCTTCGATGGTACCCGTTGCGGGAAGTGCGTACACGTATGCGTACGCAACTTTGGGTGAAATCGTTGCGTGGGTCATCGGCTGGGATTTGGTTTTGGAATACGGCATCAGCGCCGCGCCCGTTGCATCATCCTGGTCGTCGTACGCGCAGTCGTTTCTTTCCACGTACGCAATCGTGCTACCGGCGTGGGCATCGACGGCCCACCTGAACGGCGCACATTCGCAAATCGATCTGCTCGCAGCCCTGATCGTCCTCGTCATCTCAAGCCTGCTCGCGCTGGGCATCCGCGAATCCTCACGTGTCAACGTCACGTTCGTTGCACTTCAACTTGCCGCTATGGCCGTTTTTCTTATTGCGGTGGGACCGCACGTGCGGGCCGTCAACTTGCATCCGTTTGCGCCCTACGGCTATCACGGAATCATCGGGGCGACTGCGCTGGTCTTTTTCGCGTATATTGGATTCGATACGGTGACGGTTGCGGCCGAAGAGGCGCACGATCCGCATCGCAACGTGCCCATCGGCATCATGCTCTCCCTGGTTATCGGCGGCATTCTGTACGTCGCCCTCACCTACGTTACGGTGGGGGCGTTGCAGTTTACGAAACTCAGCGACGGCGGAGCCATGAGCGATGCGATTCGAGCCGTGACGAGCAGTAAATGGTTGCGCGACATCGTCGACTTCGGCGGAATCGCCGGCAACACGACGGTGATGCTGACCTCACTGCTCGGCCAAGTCCGCATTTTCTACGTGATGGCGCGCGACCGGATGTTGCCGCCCGGCGTTGCCCAAATTCACCACGTGTTTCGGACACCCGCTCGTATGACGATGATCACGGGCGTCGTCGTGTCGGTTCTGGCGGCGATCGTGCCGCTCGACAAATTGCTCGCGCTGGTCAACATCGGAACGCTCTCGGCGTTTGCGATCGTTTCGGCGGGCGTCGTTGTCCTGCGCTTTATGAACCCGGGCGCGCGACGGCCCTTCCGCGTTCCGTTCGGGCCCGTCGTCGGCGCGTTTGGTTTTCTCGCATCGATCTATCTTATCGTTGCGGGACTGTCGCTTGAAACGTGGATTCGATTCGTCATTTGGTTTCTTGCGGGCCTGGCATTATACGGCGCGTACGGCTTCTGGCATTCGCGTCTGCGCACCGGCGAAGCGCCGCCACTACCACCGGTGTCACCCTGAGCCTGTCGAAGGGCCCCCATGACACGAGTGCTACTTAAAGATTTTTTTGAAGAACGTTTGGACCAGGTTCCATGCATCCGCAACCACGTCGGACTGCATGTTGGCCGAACTGCCGCGAAAGAACGCGTGACCGGCGTTGGGGTAGACTTGGATTTGGTAATCGACGCCGGCTTCATCTAACGTCGTGCGCAAACGTTCGCGCTGCACTTGCGGAATTGAATCGTCTTGGCCACCGAAGGCGAGCAGTAAAGGAATAGAAATATATTTCCCGTCTGAGACGCCCTCGGGTTCGCCGCTCGGGAAACCTGAAACAATGCTCGTTCCGTAGAAGCATACCGCGCCCGCAAGGCCCGGCACCGTTGCGGTTACGAAAGCGGCCGAACCGCCGAAGCAAAAGCCCCACGTTGCAACTTTTCCGGGCTTTACGAACTCTTGCTGGTTGAGCCAAGCGATCGAGGCCGAAACGTCCTTGCGCAACGTCTCACGCGTAACTTGAGCGGCGACTTTAAAACCGCGCTCGTAGCCCTCCGGCGTGTAGGGCTCGTTTAGATCGGGATCGGTACGATGATAGTAATTCGGAGCCAGGGCCACGTACCCAGCGCTTGCTACGAGGTCCGCAATCCGCTTGAC
>JALZBM010000049.1 GCA_030947385.1 Vulcanimicrobiota bacterium | reverse complement strand
TGTTTATCAGCGTATCGTGGTGGGCGTCATCGTATCCGGGCGCCGAACCGGGCGGCGGCGGATACATCGCGCAACGCATCTTCGCCTCCAAAGATGAAAAAAACGCCATTTGGGCCACGCTCTTCTTCAACGTCGCACACTACGCGCTGCGTCCGTGGCCGTGGATTCTAGTTGCGCTGGCGAGCATTATTCTGTACCCGCACGGCGTGGCGGACCCCGTTACCGGAAAAATCGATCCCGAACTCAACTACATTCAAACGATGATCGACTACTTACCCGCGTGGTTACGCGGTCTCATGATGGCCGGCTTCCTCGCCGCATATATGTCGACCGTTGGCACGCAGCTCAATCTTGGCGCATCGTATTTTATCAACGATCTCTACCGGCGTTTCTGGCGGCCGAACGCGAATCAAAAAGAATTGGTGCGAGCGTCGCGCCTGGCAACCATCGTTGCGATGGCGCTGGCGGCGATCGTCACCTACTTTATGGACTCGGTCGGTGGGGCTTGGGCCTACATCCTGACGTTTACCGCCGGCGTCGGCCTGGTGATGATCTTGCGCTGGTACTGGTGGCGCATCAACGCATGGTCCGAAATTTCGGCGCTCGCGACCTCCGGCATCGTTGCAAGTCTCTTGCAAATGCCCGCGGTACACCTCATTCCCGAGGGGCCGAACAAAACGGTTATCGTGTTGTTGATCACCGTTGCGATCACCACGGTCGTTTGGTTAACGGTTACGTTTTCAACGCAACCCGAACCGTTCGAAACGCTCGAAATTTTCTACCGCAAGGTCCAGCCAAGCGTTTTCGGCTGGAAACCCGTTGCGGCACGAGTTGGTCTTGTGACCGAAGGCATGAAGTTGCCCTTAAGCATCGTCGACTGGGTCGCCGGCTGCGGGCTCGTGTATCTAACACTTTTTGGGATCGGCAAGCTCGTTTTGGCCGAAACGCTCACCGGCGTACTGCTACTGCTGGGCGCGGCCGTATGCCTTGCGTTCATCTTTTGGGACATGAACCGCCGCGACTGGGAATCGCGTCCGAACCGGGGAGGCGCCGTATCCGGCGCGAAAGTGCCGGTATGAGAGCGATGGCTATTCTCGCCGTTGCAGCAGCGCTTGCCGCTCCGGCCATCGTCAGCGCGGATACGGCCAACAAAGAACTGCAGAGCGTCAAAGGCGACGTCTCCTACCAGCGCGGCACGGTGAAAAAATCGCTTGCAATCAGCGCGTCCATCGTCCTTGCGGATAAAGACTACGCCATCACCGGTGCAGACTCACGCGGTGCCGTCGGCCTGCCGGACTCCTCGGTCGTAACCGTCGGCAGCGACACCAAAGTGCAACTCGCGTTCTTCAATAGAACGGGCATTACGAGTGCGCGGTTTGTGGTTTTTAACGGCAAGACGCGGTTCGAGGTGCGGCATCCTGCGGGCGCCAAGGCCAACTACACGTTTGTCACTCCCACCGCCACCATCGGCGTGCGCGGCACGCAAGGCGATATCGGCGTGCAAGGCGATTCGCTGCAGGTGAACGTCTACGAGTTGTGCGACCCAGCTTCGCCCGTCATCGTCACGGCAAAAAACGGACGGCAGTTTACGGTCAATGCGGATCAAGCATTCGCCGGAAGAATCGTCAACGGCATATTCCAAGCGCAGGTAGAGCAGCTTACCCAAACGATGCTCGACCAATTTAGCGGCGATCTCGGCAATCTTCCGCTCAGTTTAGCCGATCTCGAGTCGCGCGCGCAAAGCCAGCTCTCCGGCACCGTAGCGGGCGCCACTTCGGGCATTTCCGGCGCCGGTGAAATCGCCGGGGCGATCGGCAGTTTGTTTAAAAAGAAATCGACGCCTTCGCCCGCGCCCTCGCAATCGGCTACGTGTTCGTGAGCGACCGCTCGCGCGCGTCGAAGGCCATTTCGAGGTCGCTCAAATAGCGCGGCAGATCGTTTGCCGCAACGTCCTTGGCTCGCAACGACGTCTTGATCAGCTCTTGGTCGGCGCGCGCGATGGCAACTTGGCGCTCTTGGCCGATGGCCGCATACTCGAACTCTTTGAACATGACTTGATTGGTAAATTCGCAGCGCAGGATCAACCGGTCGTAGCCGTCAGTAAGCGGGCCGCTTTCAAAATAGTCGGGATGATTGAAATGCAGCAGGGCGATGGCTTCGCCGACGACCGCCCGGATTTGCTCGTCCGCCGTACGCCGGGTGGCTTCATCGTCGTAGCCGGCAAAGTCGGGAACGTGGGCCTGGATATCCTTGAGTGCTTGCTCCATGGCCGCGCAGCTACGACGGCGGCGTAACGGATGCCTCGCGACTTGCCCCTCGGGAACGGGAACTTACTCGTCAACTACGATGCGAACTACACGATCCGCGACATTTTTTTTCCGCACGTCGGTACGGAAAATCACGTGTTGGGCCATCGTTGCCGGCTCGGATTTTGGGCCGACGGTAACTTTGCATGGACGTACGACGACGGATGGGAGCGCGACCTTCGCTACGAACCCGACACGCTCGTTACCGCGGTCCGCCTTGTCAATGCGAAGCTCGGGATCGCGGTGCGCATTGCGGACGCCGTCGATTTCGCCGCGCCGGTTCTCGTACGGCGCTTCACGGTCGAGCCTACGGCCGTCAAAAGCGTACGGATTTTTTTGGGGCTCGACCTCTACATCCGCGGGAACCCCATCGGCGACACGGCGTTTTACAAACCGGACCTCCAAGCCGTCGTGCATTATAAGGACGACCGTTATTTTTTGCACGGCGGAGCGGGCGAATCGGGTGGCGTCGATCAATTTGCAACCGGCCAAAAAGCCATCAACAACCAGGAAGGCACGTGGCGCGACGCCGAGGACGGACTGCTCTCCGCCAATTCGATTTCGCAAGGATCGGTGGACTCCATCATCGGCTTCACGTTGAACGGCGATCCGAAGAACGAACGTATCTTGCACGCGTGGCTTGCCTGTGGCGAGCACATCGACGACGTTACGCGTTTGCACGAACGCGTGCGAGACGATCCCGACCAGTTTATCAAACGCACGCACGACTATTGGTATCTGTGGGCCAACAAAGAAGAAACCGATTTCGGCTCGATGTCCGCCCAGCTGGTCAATCAATACAAGCGCAGCCTGCTGACCATTCGCACGCAAATCGATGACGCGGGCGGCATTCTAGCGGCAAATGATTCCGACATTCAAACCTTTGCCGGCGATACGTATTCGTACGTCTGGCCGCGCGACGGATCGCTGGTTGCCTATGCGTTAGACGAGGCGGGCCGTAACGAACTCTCAAACCGGTTCTTCGAGTTTGCCGGCAGCGTTGTCAACCGCGATGGGTACTTTTTGCACAAATACAATCCCGACGGCACGCTCGCGTCATCGTGGCACCCGTATTTTGTGAACGGCCGCCCGCGCTTACCGATTCAAGAAGACGAAACTGCGCTCGTGCTCTTTAGTCTGTGGCACCACTTCGACCGTACGCGGTCGATCGAATCGATCAAAGGTTTGTACGCCAAAGTCATCACACCATGTGGCGATTTTCTCGTAAACTATACCGACGGCGACGGACTTTGTAAATCGTCCTACGATTTGTGGGAAGAGCGGTGGGGCATTCACGCTTTTACCGTCGGCGCCGTTTACGGTGGACTGCAAGCCGCAGCCAATTTTGCAAACGCCTTCGGCGAACGCCGCGACGGCGAGCGTTATATGGCCGCTGCGGTGCGTTTAAAAAAGGTCGTCTGCGAGCGGTTTTTCGATCCGGCGCAAGCGCGTTTTGCGCGCATGCTGCTCGTCGATCGCGACGGCAACATGACGCCGGACTGGACGCCGGATGCGGCCATCACCGGTTTGCTCTTCTTCGGAATGATCGACCCGGACGACGCAACGTACGTTCCCGCATTCGAGAGCATGTTCGAACAACTTTGGGTCAAAACGGACGTCGGCGGGTCCGCACGCTACGTCGACGACACGTACTTCCGACAGACGCCGGACATCGAAAAAGTGCCCGGAAATCCGTGGTTCATCTGTACGCTCTGGCGCGCCCGGTACGGCATAGCCCGGGCAAAAACCATTGGAGATCTGCAGTCCGCGCTGCCGCTCTTACAGTGGGCAGCAGACCACGCGCTGCCAAGCGGAGTGCTGGCCGAACAAGTCCACCCCTTCACCGATGCGCCGCTCTCCGTATCGCCGCTGACCTGGAGCCACGCGGAATACGTCACCACCTTTCTGGCCTATCTGGATAAACTCTCGAGCCTCACGCTTTGTCCGACGTGCCGGCGGCCGACGTACATGCGCGAGCACCGGCGCCTCTACGAGGAGCATCTCGAGGGCACCCACTTCGATTCTGCGGGTTAACGGCCGAAGCTTAAATCATGTGGGGAATTTTCGTGCTTGCGATCCTGGGACTGGCGGCAATCTCCATTTTTGCCAGTCTCCAAGCACGGCGTTACCTGACCGAGCGCGAGGAGGCCAAGCGGGTTCGCAGCCTCTTTTCACGGTACGTGCCCGAAATTGTCGTCGATGCGTTGCTCGAGCGCAAGGACGCAGCACTTTTTGAAGGCCGCGAATACTATGCAACCGTACTGTCGTGCGCCATCTGGAAATTCGGTCTCTTTGCCGAAGATCTTTCGCCACAGCAGACGCTGCAATATCTTAACGAATTCTACACGCTCGCGGGCAAAGCGGTCGAAAAACACCGCGGCATGCTCGAGAGCTTACGCGGCGATAGTATCACGGCCGTATTCGGCGTCTTGATCGACGAACCGTTTCAAGAAGAACGCGCAATCCGGGCGGCACTCGACATCGTGCGGTTAGTGTCTGCAATGAACGCGCGTTGGCAAGCGCAGGGACGCAAACCGTTTCAAGTCGGGATCGGTTTGAATTCCGGTACGATCATTGCGGGCGATATCGGGTACGCGCAGCGGCGCGAGTTCTCCCTTGTCGGCAACGACGTTCAGGTCGCCCGGCGGTTGCAAGAAGCGACCGAAGAGATGAACGCGTCCGTGATTGCGTCGGCTTCGACGTTTCGGCCGGTGAACCAACTCTTTGTCGGTATTCCGATAAAATCTATTCCGTTGCGCGATCTCAAAAAATTACAGCAAGCCTTTATCGTGCGCGGGCTCTCGAAACGCACGGCGGAGGAAGGCGACACGCTAACGTTTCCGACCCCGAGCCAATTTCGCACGACCCAAATCAAAACGGATCCGCCTCCGGTCCTTTACGAACCCGTACCCGAAATCGCTCCGGTATCCGCCTCGCCGCCCACGCCGCCGTCCCCGCCTCGCATCGATCCGTCGACGTTGCCGACAATTCGGCGCGGCGGCGGCTTCTCAACCCTTGACGACGACCGCCCCGCGATGCCCGAACCTCCGCATACCGACCAAACGTATGAAGACGACACCGGTCCTCCGCTGCGCCTTGGACCATAGCTTACTGCGCGACGAGTTGCGGGAGCGCCGCAACCGCTGTGGCGCGGATCGTTACATTGCAATAGGCGCTTAACACGGTTTCCTCCGGATTGATTTCGACGACGTAGGCGTCGCGCGCAAAACGCGACGCGAGAGAGGCCGCAGGATTCACCATGCCGGACGTGCCGATGACCACGAGCACCTCGGCGCGTTGCACGGCTTCCACTGCACGACGCCAAATCGTCGAATCCAAACCCTCACCGAACCACACGATGTCCGGACGGAACGAACCACCGCAGGTGTGCACGATTTCATCCAGAGGCAATCCGTTCTCGATCGAGCGCCGTTTCGCACACCGAGCGCAACGCGCTTCGCGCAGATTGCCGTGCAGCTCTAAGACGTTGCGCGAACCCGCGCGCAGGTGTAGCGAATCGACGTTTTGCGTCGCGAGCGTGAAATCTGCGAACTGCGTTTCCAGTTGCGCGATGGCCAGGTGTCCCCCGTTTGGCTCGGCATTTTTGTGCACCAAGCGGCGCTCGTTGTACCACGTCCACACAAGGCGGGGATCGCGGGCAAATCCTTGCGGCGAGGCAAGGTCTTCGACGCGATGCGTGCGCCAAAGGCCGCCGGCTCCGCGAAAAGTCGGAAGACCGCTTTCGGCCGAGATGCCCGAGCCCGTCAGCACCATCACGCTGCGGGCGGCCCGCAAACGCTCCCTTAATGCTTTCAAGCCTTTACGCTTCTTCGCATGCGCGGGGGAATCCGGGCAACCGGGGCCGCCGTTACAGTATCGAGGTCACAACAAGTATGAGGCGAAGCACAGCACGGTGGAAGACCCCGGTCGACTTATGGCGCGCGTACGCAATCGGGACGCGGCAGCGTTCGAAGCGCTCTATGACGGATACCACCGCCTGGTCTACGGTGTTGCCTTGCGTATTCTCGGCGACGTTGCCGGCGCGGAAGATGTAACGCAAGCCGTGTTTCTCAAACTCTGGAGTTCTCCGAATCTCTTTGCTACCGGAAATTTTAGTGCGTGGATCGCTCGCGTGGCGCGCAACCGCGCGCTCGACGTCGTGCGCAGCCGTACCGTCCGCGCGGAAAGCGAAATGCCCCAAGTCATGCCGGTCGACGACGCTTTGGAAGACGTTGCGTTTGCGCACATCGACGCGGAAAGCGTCCGCGCGGCGCTCGCACAGTTGCCCGAACCCCAGCGCAAGGTGATCGAACTCGGCTTTTTCGGAGGCGTGACGCATGAAGAGATTGCCGCGCAAACCGGCACGCCTTTGGGAACCATTAAAACGCGCATCCGCACGGGCTTGCGCAAATTGCGCATGCAACTCGACGGCGTGGTGACGGCATGAACGCACACGACGCGGAACTCGACATGATTGCCGTGTATGCGTTGGGTGCTCTGCGCGCGTCGGAAGCCGCAACCGTGCGCGCGCATATCAAGTCATGCGATGAATGCCGCGCCGAGTATGACGAACTTCGCCCTGCGGTCAACGCGCTCGCGGTCTCGGCGCAAGCGTCGCCGGCGCCGGGAACGGCGACGTATCCGAGCGATCTGCTCAAGGCGCGCGTCATGAAAACGGTTCGCGCCGAGAGCGACCGGTCCGCGGAGCGTCCGCGCAGATCGGTCGTCTGGCCGGCCTATATCGTCGCAGCGGCGTCGATCGTCCTCGCGCTCTGGGCCACCGGTTCGAATATGCTGGTGAAGTCGCAGATGCAACAATCGCAAGACCAAGTTGCGCTTCTATCCCAGCAAGTGAAAAGCGCCAACGGTACCATCGCCGGAGAGAAGACGATGGTTGCCGATCTGATGAATGCGGACTCGCACCGTTTCGCGGTCGCCAACGGCGAAGTCGTCATGCACGGCGAACGCATCTACATCGCCATGCACGGGATGCCGATGCCACCCAAGGGTCACGTCTACCAAGCCTGGATGTTGCACAGCGGAGCCAAAGAAATGACTCCGGGCACCACGTTCATGCCCGATCCGGAGCGCGGCGGAGTGGCGGTCGTCTCCTTGCCGCCGCACGCCAAAACATTTGCGGCAGTTGCCGTGAGCATCGAGCCCGAAGGCGGGAGCAAAGCGCCCACGACCAAACCGGAGTTTATTGTAAAACTCACTTGAGTGCCACCACCGTCGTGCGCATGCGGCGGGACGACGAAGCGGACGTTCACCGTTTTTTGAGCCCGCATCCGTACGAAAATGTTTTGCTGCAATGGCTCATCGAGCACGACCGCTCTCCGGTAACGCGAGAGCGGCTGTTTATTTGCCGGTCTGCCGGCGGCGCGATTTCGGGTGCCGCGCATTTCGGACGGCAGGTCATTCTTGCCGCGCGCAACGCCGAGGCGATCGCTGCACTGGCGAACGCCGCCTACGCCTACCGGCACGAACGGATGATCGTAGCAAACCGGACGGTCGCGAAAGGCTATTGGGAAGCGGTAAAGGGTTGGCATTCTCCCCCGCGTTTGGTTCGCGACAATCAGCCGTTGCTTTCCGTCGAGAGCCGGGCACTCAAAGCCGTCGCACTAGACGGTTTGGAGACGCGCCTCGCACGTCCGGACGAAGCGCATATCGTAACGGAAAATTCAGCGGCGATGATCGAACACGAGTTGGGTTACGATCCGCGCCGCGCTTCGTCGGGATTCAAGTGGAACGTGCGCCGCATGATCGACCGCAACATGTGGTGGGTCGCCCTTACCGAGGGCGGGCCGTCGTTCTTTTGTCACATCGGGCCCTTCAATGCGCGTACCGTGCAGCTACAGGGCGTGTGGACGAGTCCGCAGGCGCGGGGAAAAGGCATCGCGACCGCCGCTCTTAGCAATATTTGCTCGGCGCTCTTGGCAGAATATCCGACGGTTTCACTCTACGTAAACGATTTCAATACCGCGGCGCTGGCATTGTATAACACCCTTGGGTTCGTCCGGCGCGGCGAACTCTGCACGTACCTCTTTTAGACGGCTTTACGCGCCGCTAAAAAAGCCGCGCAAGGGCATCATCTCGCGCACGATCGAGTCTTGGATTTCGTTCAAACGGGTATCCCGGCTACTGATGCTTCCGTCGCTCTCACAATAGCGAACCCGAGCGGGCACGATCCCGCCGATTTTCTTTAAAAACTCCGACACAACGAACTTCCCTCCGTAGCTCTAGACCCGCTTAGCATACAGAGGGTTGCTTAAATTGCGGTGAAGGATCGAATAAGGGCGGCTATTCGCGACGGTGGAGTGAATTTTCTACGTTGTGAACGCCGGTGCTGACGGCTCGTTCGGTCCCCATCACGAGATTCATAATCCAGCGCACAACTGCGATTATCCCAATAATCGCAAACAAGAAAATAAAAGCAAACAGCCATGCCGCCGCGTGCAAGATATTTAAGACAAGATGTTCCATGTAGGCCTCGTTTCATGGGGCGCGCGAGCGTCCTGCAGCATGCTCCCACGTTTGAACTAGGGCGAGCCCGGCACCCCGGCTTGGGGCTCCCTCCTGGGCCGGGCCAACCCGCCGGTTAGCCGCCAAGCGCTATCTATGTAAGGTAGCAGACATTACAAAGCGAATAGGATGCACGTGGAGCCGCTGTTTAAGCTGTCTGTGAACGTGCCGCACTCATACGCAAAGCGGCTACGCAAGTTGCGCGCACAGTATGGCATTTCAGCTTCCTCGATGGTTGAAGCGGCGCTTGCCGCATATCTCGACGGTCAGAGCGACGCTGTCATCGCGCGTCGTGCGCTCGACGCCGGCGCAACGTTGCGCCGCGAGCCCGAAAAACGCTAATTCGCGAACTGCGCGTCCGCCCGCTGGACGTGCGTCTCTCACAACCGCTCGAAACCGCCGGCGGAACTATGGCCAGCGCACCAATGGTGCTCGTTGACGTCCTTACCGATGAAGGCATCACCGGAAACAGTTACGTCCGGTGTTACACGCCGACCGCGCTCGCGCCGCTCGCGCATCTTATCGCTAACTTACAACCGCTGCTCAAAGACCGCGCTGCGGAGCCCGCGCCGTGCGGAGCGATCCTACAACGCCATTTCCGGCTGCTCGGGCCGCAAGGATTGACCGGCATTGCGATGGCAGGTATCGATATGGCGCTCTGGGATCTGCAGGCCAAAGCGCGCTCGCTTCCGTTAGTTGAATTTCTCGGTGGGACTCGCACGGCCGTCGCCGCATACGCAAGCTTGCGTACGATGAGTCCCGCCTCCGCCGCGGCGGAAGCGCACGAGTTGCGCGAGCGTGGCTTCGACGCCATCAAAGTAAAAATCGGTCGCG
Source organism: Vulcanimicrobiota bacterium (assembly GCA_030947385.1). Taxonomy (GTDB): domain Bacteria; phylum Vulcanimicrobiota; class Vulcanimicrobiia; order Vulcanimicrobiales; family Vulcanimicrobiaceae; genus JACRUB01. Next base: position 1,953 of record JALZBM010000049.1, on the reverse strand, counting down.
GCACGTTAGCGGATGATCTGGAGACGGTCCGGGCCGTACGCACCGCAATCGGCGGCGACGCCAAACTTTTGGTGGACTACAATCAAAGTCTTACCGTAGCCGAAGCAATCGAACGCGGGCGCATGCTGGATGCCGAAGGATTGTATTGGATTGAAGAGCCGACGCGCGCAGACGATTTTGCAGGCCACGCGCACATTGCAGACGCGCTGAAAACACCGGTTCAACTCGGTGAAAACTGGTGGGGGGTTCACGACATGGAAAAAAGTATTGCTGCCGGTGCGTCGGACCACGTTATGCTCGATGTCATGAAGCTCGGCGGGGTAAGCGGATGGCTCGCCGCGGCGGCTCTTGCGCACACGTCCGCGCTGCCGGCGTCGAGCCATACCTTTCCCGAATACAGCGTGCACCTTCTCGGCGTTACGCCGACTGCGCACTACCTGGAATATCTGGATCACGCGGGGCCGATCTTGCGCGAACCGGTCGTCGTGCGCAACGGTTTCGCGTTACCTTCCGACCGCCCCGGCGCGGGGATCGAGTGGAACGAAGAACGCATTGCAACGCTGCCTGCGATCTAAGAAGCGCGTCCTTTTTAAGGTTCGTTTTGCTGCATCGCCCAGGAACGCCAGTCTTCGCTCAGCGCGCTCGCTTCCAATAACCGGCCTGCATCTTCGCGTTTCGAAAAATAGATTTCGGCGAAATCGCGAATGCTGACTTCGTGGCCGGGCCGGAATTCGATTTCGATTGCGTCGCCCGCAGCAACAGCGCCTTCCTCGATAATGCGCAAGTACGTTCCCGTGCGAAGCGATTTGGCAAAAAGCCGTACGATCTTGGGCTCGTTCAGGCGCATCGCGAGTTTAAAACAGGGAATGCGAGGTTGCGACACTTCAAAAAGAGCCGTGCCGATGCGCCAGCGCTCGCCGATCAGAGCTGCATTTACGTCTAAGCCGAGCGTCGTCAGGTTTTCCCCGAAACTTCCGGCGGTGATGTCGCTGCGCGCTAGCGTTTGTCCCCACCACGCGATGTCCTCACTCGCGTATGCGTAGAGCGAGCGGTCGGGGCCGCCGTGATTCTCACGATCTGCCTGATCGTCGCCGGCAAGGTTGACGCCGCGAACCGCAATGCGTCCGGAAACCGGATATTTAAAAATCGCGGTCGGTACCGGTTCGCCGCCGATATCGACCGTGACGGCCGGGCCGGCATTCACGGAAGCAACCTTCATCATCAGAGCTTACAACGGCGCGCGCCCGCATACAAGTTGCAGGCGGCGCTTTGCACGATTCGAATACGTCGTGTACAAGCACGCGATAACAAGGAGTGCATCCATGTCACAAGAGCCGGCTCACCGACGTCCCCTCTCCCGCAAAGACGCATTGAAGCTGATCGCCATCGTCCCCGCCGTTGCGCTGGGCATCGGTGCGGCGTCCGGTGCCGCGCAGGCGGCGGACAATAAGAGGCAGTTCAAGTATCAGGACAAGCCCAAAGGCCGCCAGAGATGCTCGGGCTGCAAACTCTTCAACCCACCCCACGGCTGCAAAGTCGTAACCGGAAAAATCAGCCCCAACGGCTGGTGCATCGCGTGGGCCAAAAAATAGTCCTTTAAGCGTCCCGTTACGCGGCGGGGATCGCCTGAACTTCCAACTCGATGTCGATCTCTTTGCTTACGAGAAATCCGCCGGTTTCCAGCGCCTGATTCCACGTAAGCCCAAAGTCTTCGCGGTTGATGCGTAGCGACGCGCTATATGCAACGCGGTTGTTGCCCCACGGGTCTTTCCCCGTGCCCTCGACGTGCACGCCGAACTGCACTTGTTTCGTTACGCCGTGAATCGAGAGCAGGCCGGTGACTTCGAAATCCGTGTCGTTAACCGCGTCGATGCCTTCGGACTTGAACGTAATCGCAGCGTATTTTTCCGCATCGAGAAAGTCGGGCGATTTCAAGTGCGTGTCGCGCTGCGG
>JALZBM010000208.1 GCA_030947385.1 Vulcanimicrobiota bacterium | reverse complement strand
ATTACGGACAATGCGCCGACGAGGCCTAGCTCTTCACCGAGTACGGAAAAGATGAAGTCGGTGTACTGTTCGGGCAAAAAGAATTTCCCGCGCGATGCACCCAAGCCGACGCCGAATATGCCGCCGCTTCCAAGCGCGAGTAACGATTGCACGATGTGAAAACCGGTGTTCTGCGGGTCTTTCCAAGGATCCATAAACGCCAAAATACGTGCGCGCTTGTAGGGACTCGCGAGAACGGTCAAAGCGACGATGGGCGCTGTAGAAAGCGCGATCAGCGTGAGATGCTCCCAGCGCGCACCGGCGGCGAAAAACATGGCAAACGCCACCATGGCGAGCAGGCTGGCCGTACCCATGTCGGGTTCTTTCATCACGAGGATGACCATAATTACCATCGGCACGCAGAGCGGAAACAATCCACGTACGAGCGAGGTGATCCGCTCGCCGCGCGCGCTGAGCATTGCGGCGAGGTATAGCACGAGCGCAAGCTTGGCAAACTCCGAAGGTTGAATGGACAACGGGCCGGCTCCTAGCCACCGGCGCGCGCCATTGACGAGCAGGCCAACGTGCGGCACGAGCACCGCGATCAAGCTGAGCGTGCTAAACACCAATACGAGCGGCGCAACTTTTTTGAGTTTGTGATAGTCGATGCGGTACGCGAAAAACGCAGCGCCGAGTGCCACGAAGAGCCAGATGACTTGCCGCTTTACGAAGTACATCGCGTCATGGGTCTGCTGGTAAGCGGTCGGACTCGACGCGCTAAAGAGCATCACGAGGCCGATACCGACGAGGATCGCAACCACCGCGAACAGCACGGCGTCCGGCGGCGCGCAGACGAAGGCGCGCGGGAGCGGCTCGTGCGCGTCTCTTGCAACCGCACGTGCGTTACGCACCGGCAGGTTCCCGCAGCGCATGCACGGCCTTGGCAAACATCTCGCCGCGATGTTCCGCGGAATCGAACATATCAAACGAAGCGCACCCCGGAGAGAGCAAGATCACATCTCCGGGACGCGCCCAGCGATGCGCGCGCGCAACCGCCTCGTCCATCGACGAAGCACGTTGCGTTACGGGTCCCTTCACCGTCTGCGAAATCTGCGTGGCGGCTTCTCCAATCAGAACGACCGTCTTGGTGCGGGATGAAATCACTTGCCCCATCTCCTTGAAATCCGTTCCCTTCGATTTTCCGCCGGCGATGAGAATAACCGGCGTTTCAAACGCCCGCAGCGCCGCGATCACCGCGCCGGGATTTGTCGCCTTCGAATCGTCGATGAAACGCACGCCGTCGATCTCGGCCACGGTCTGCAAGCGATGCGCCATCGTCTTAAACGACATCACGCCGCTACGCAACGCGTGCACGTCGACACCGGCGGCGAGTGCGACGAGCATCGCGGCGAGCGCGTTTTGCACGTTGTGATCTCCAAGGAGAGGAATTTCCGAACGCTTGAGCACCGCTTGCGACCGACCATCGCCGGGATGCCGGGCGCTCCAAACTTCATCTTCGCGGATATAGAGGGAGGCGAATTCTTCGTGCGGACCGTCCGTGAACCAGAGGCGCTTTGGCCCCGCAACGCGATCGAACAACGCAAAGACCCGATCGTCGGCCAAATTACCTACGAACGTGTCGCCGCCGTCCTGATTTTCAAAGATGCGCAGCTTCGCAGCGACGTAGTGATCCATCGACTCGTACCGGTCGAGATGATCCGCCGAGAGATTGAGGAGAACGGAGATGCGCGGCTTAAACGTGCGAATCGTCTCGAGTTGAAACGACGAGACTTCGGCAACGACCCAGTCCGAGGGTTGCGCGTCTCCAACTTCGCGAATCAGCGGGTTTCCAATATTGCCGCCGACGTGCACGGTCTTTCCGGCGCTGCGCAGCAAATGCCCGATCAAAGCGGTGGTCGTCGACTTCCCTTTGGTTCCGGAAACAGCAATGAGCGGCGCTCTGCAGAGGCGAAACGCCACTTCGATTTCACCAATCACGGGAACGTTCGCGCCGGTGATGCGCTGCATGAGAAGGCCCGCCAAGGGGACGCCGGGAGAGAGCACCGCTACGTCGATTTGACCGAGTAGCATATCCAGGTCGCGCGGTTCGACGAAACGCGCACCGTAGCCGCGCAGCGTTTCAATTGCGGCAGCCAGGACGCGCGGTTCTTTTTCATCCGTCGCCGCAACGCGAACCCCGCGCGCGCTTAAAACTTCGGCGGCTGCAAGACCGCTGCGTCCGAGGCCAATCACGAGCACGCGCATCCCGGCAGCAAATTCCATCCCCGCCGGCGTCATCGGACGATCGCGAGCCCCGCCAGCGAAAGCAGTGCCGAAACGGCCCAGAAACGGGAGGTCACCTTGGTTTCGGACCAACCGCCGAGTTCGAAGTGGTGGTGAAGCGGACTCATGCGAAAGACGCGCTTCTTCGTGCGCTTGAAGTACGCCACTTGAATGATGACCGACAGCGCCTCGGCTACAAACAGTCCACCGACCAGAATCAAGAGCAGCATTTGGCCGCTGAGGATGGCGATGCCCGACAGCGCCGCGCCGAGCGCGAGCGATCCCGTGTCGCCCATGAACATCTTCGCCGGGTGCCGGTTGAAGAAGAGAAATCCCAAGCAGCCGCCGATCATCGCAAGGACGATTGCGGGCGGTCCCGCAAGCGGTGCTACCGCGTACGCTGCGTGCGCAAACAGAAAAAACACTACGAGGGGCGGGAGAATTGCGCCGGTCGCCAGGCCGTCCAGTCCGTCCGTAAGGTTGACCGCATGAATCGTTCCCGTGATCGCGATGATTCCGAGCGCGAGCCAAAGCCAATGCGCAACGACGAGATGATGGCTGCCGATCGAGAAAAGCGTATCGCGCGGAAAGAGGACCGCGCTATCGGTAATCCAGCGCATGAAAACGATGGCGACAAGCGCTGTGGCAAGAAATTTTGTGCGCGCGCGAAGGCCCAAATTCCTTCCGCGCACGATCGACAGATAATCGTCCAAAAACCCGATTGCCGCGCAAGCGCTAATGAGGAACAAGAGGGCATCAAACGTGGCGTCGTGCCCGCGATCGAGAAAAAACAGGGTGACCAGCGGAACGAAAAAGAGCAGGCCGCCCATCGTCGGCGTGCCGGATTTTACCTGATGGGACTTTGGCGCATCTTCGTATGCGTGTTGGCGCAATTGCAGCCGGCGCAAAATCAGTAACAGCAGCGTGCCCGCCGCCACTGCTTCAATTGCAAAGGCGGCGACAAGTTCGAGACTGAGGATCATTGGGCGATCTCAAAAAGCGGATTCGCACCCGATGCGCGCCACTTCAAAACAACCACCGGGGTCTGTTCGTCCGAATTTCCGTGCGGGTTGGAAAGCAGCGCGTACTCGACATTTTTGCGGTCGACACCAGACGAAGCGCCCAGAATCTTGGCTTTTTCGAGATCGTTTGCGTCCACGATCGCGCAGTCGATGCCCGTCCGGTCCTTTACCGATTGGGCGTAAGCGTCAGGATTTTGCGGCGAGAGTACGATTGCACGTTCGAACGGTGGCAGCGTCCCCGTGTATCCGTCAATGGCCGTAATCGCTTCGCCCATTACGCGATAAAAAAGACCCGGCCGTCCGGTAAGACGGCCCACAACATGCATGAAGGCGGCAAATAGCACACGCGTTCGCCCTGCTTGATCGATGACGATTTGCAGCGATTCGGGTTGACTCACCGTGGCAAGGGCGCCGGCGCGCTGCGAGAGATAATAGGCAAGGCGCGACGGACGCACGAACTCGGCGCCGATCGCTTGTCCCTGCGCGATGGCGACCGCCGTTTCCGATATCGCGATGATGTCGCCCGGCCGTGCGATCCCATTGACCGCTACCTGCACGATTGCGATCAGATCCTCACCCGGATGCACGAGTTGCGTGCGGACCGGAACGGCCATCACGCCGGCCGGTATTTCGGGACGCGAAACCGCGAGCGGACGGCTCACGCGCGCAATCCTTGCAGTATTTGCTCGAGTTTGTACATGCGCGATCCCTTGAGAAGAACGACGTCGCCGCTGCCGGCGTGCTCTTTGATCCAAGCGACGGCTTCATCGTTGCCGGCAAAGCGCGCGATGCGCGCCGCATCGAAGCCCGCGCTGCGCGCGCCGGCTGCAAGATCGTCCGCATACTCGCCGCCGACGAGCAAGAAATCAAGGTTCGAATGCGCGGCATGTTTTCCGACGGTATGATGCATTTGCGCGGACTCGGTACCAAGTTCGGCCATGCTGCCGAGGACGGCGATGCGCTTCGTGCCGGACTCTTGCGCAAACGCCTCGAGGGTTGCGATCATGCCGCTCATTGAGGCGTTGTAGGCATCAAAAATTACGCGCAACCCTTGCGCAAGCGTTACGCTCTCATAACGTCCGCGCGGTAAGCTAACGCCGCGAACCGCTTGCGCGAGCATCGCAGGGTCGCAACCGAGTTCTAGGGCCCCCCCAAGCGCGGCCGCGAGATTTTCCAGATTGTATTCGCCCGGCAACTCTGCATGCATCCGGAACGTTTGCACGTTCGCGTTCTCGACCACGATCATGGTAAAGCGGTCGGCAATAAAGACGCCGCGCTCGTTTGCATGCAAACCCGGGAGCATCGGGGCGCCTACGCCGAACCAGCGGGGCGCCGCTTCCAGCCGCGTCGCACGCGCGAAAGACACCGTATCGCGCACGTTGAGGACCGCCCTAGCGC
>JALZBM010000005.1:21174-25771 GCA_030947385.1 Vulcanimicrobiota bacterium | reverse complement strand
CCGCATCGCCGGCGAGTGGGGCCATATACCGTTGCCGTGGCCGCGCGATGATGAACGGCCGGGACCGGCGTGCTACTGCGGCAAATTTGGATGTATTGAAACCTGGCTGAGCGGACCGGGCCTCTCGGGACAGTACTTTCTGCGAAGCGGTATTTGCTTGCCCGCGAGTGAGTTGGCCAGCGCGTCTCGTGCGGGCGACGTCATCGCGCAGCGGTGTTTGCGTGATTACGAAGACCGGCTTGCCCGGGGACTATCCGTGATCGTTAACGTCTTCGATCCCGATACGATCGTGCTGGGCGGGGGCTTATCGAACCTCGCCGATCTATACAACGCACTGCCCGCGCTCATGACCCGGTACGTCCTGTCGGGCGAAGTGCAGACGCGAGTCGTCCGCGCAGTTCACGGCGATTCCAGCGGCGTTCGCGGAGCCGCGATGCTGTGGCCGCTCCTTAAAAATGTGGAAGAACGTGCACCTTAAAATTCGACCCGCGGTCCGGCGCATGAAGCTCCCGTCGCGGTAATGGAACGCCGCGCATCGCAACTCTGATCGTTTCGATTTCTGAGGCACTAATATCTTCGCTTTGCGTAATCGTCATTTCTTGATCGCCGTTGCGCCACGCGAATTGCTCGTGTTTTACCAGCACCGGACGGCCGTCCGGACCGGGATCTCTTGCTTCGAACATATACTTTCCCGGCATTTCACCTTGCGGATCGTACCGTTCGGCACGCAGCGCAAACATGCGACTTCCGGAACGATTGTAAACGAAATTCACCTCCGCGGGCCCCGTCTGCCAACCACGCGTGTCTTTAGCGTAGATTCCGGTTTCAGTGGTGAGAATCTTGGAGGATGTAATGTCTGCGGGCAAGCCCTTTGGTGCAACGATCGTGAACGAGACGCGCGCCTGCGCACGTGCGAGCGTTGCGTTCTGGGACGACAATTTGGAAATGAGCGCTTTGGGAGCCGGTGGCGGGGCAATGCCGCCCAGCGCTCGTAACGCGGCGGCGTAGCGCTGCTCGACGGTTTGCACGACGCCCAAAGACACCGACGGCAACACGGTTATTGCAACCACGACCGATGCTGCCGTCGCTAGCGCAATCTGTGTGAAGCTCAAACCGCTACGCGTCGCCTGTGGCGTCAGCGTCATTCTGCTCTGAATTTCGCGCAACGCGACGGGAGGCGCGGGTATCGCGCGAATCATCGCTTCGAATGAAGCGCCAAGTCTTGCATCATCGAACATCGGAAAGTATCTCCTCGGAAAGCCCGGCGGCCGCCCGCAAACCGGCGTCTGCTAAAGCGCGGCGTAACGTTTTGCGGGCAAGCATCAAATGAAAACGGATCGTAGAAGAAGGCAGCCCGGTGGCCGCAGCAATTTCCTTACTGTTAAGGCCGCCGTAGTAATGTAGAAGAATCGCGCCGCGCTGCGCGACGGGTAATGTGGCAAGGGCGTTGTAGAGATCGAGGGCGTCGCTCCGATCGAAGACAACGCCGCAATCGTTCGTTGGATCGATCGGTTCGGTATGTGGCCGGCGGCGTGACGTTGTAATCGCATGGTTCACGATAATGCGATAGCTCCACGACCGGAAAACGTCCGGTTGCTTGAGGTTTTGCAAAGCACGTGCGATCGTGGCGCAGGCGTCTTGCGCGGCGTCTTCGGCGAGGCCGGCATCTCGAAGGACGCTGAACGCGATCCGGTATGCCTCGGGCCAAACGGCGGCGATCAGGCGCTCCAGAGGCTCCCCTCCCGAACGGGCGCTCTCGACGAGGCCAGGTTCAAGGGTCAGGGACACCCTCGACGCTCCGAGAGGCTGTTGTGCTGAATGTCCATTTGCTCAATAGACGCTTCCAAGAGCTAAAGTGTTGGCATAAATCTCGCTGGTGTTTTTCAGAAATTTTTCATTTTTCTGCGTTATCGTGTGCGCCCATCGATCTGCTGAAAAATGGTGGCACATGCACGATTCAATGCGCAGTAGTTTCGCAGTACTCTCCACACTCGCCCTTTGCTTTGCGATAACGTCGTGCTCCGGGGGGATGAACGCAGGACCCGTGCCTGCGGGTCGCGTCGCCGGGCCGCAAGCAGCCGGGTCCGTGCAACCGGCAATGGGCTCGCTTGCCGTCGATACCGACAATGCGGTAGAGCGCGAGCAAGAGAAGGGCGACGGACGCAGCGATCTGGAGCGCTTGAAGACGATTGCTACCATCGGCTCCACAGTCGATCCGTCCAACGGCGACCAAAACCCTTACGGTCTCGCAATCGCGCCCGCGGAGCGGGGGCTTTTTCAGAAGGGCGACCTCGTTGTCTGCAATTTCAATAATGCGGCGAACGTTCAAGGTACGGGAACAACGATCGTTGCGCTCCATCCCAAGCAGGGAAGCACGCCGCTGCGCGTCGCGCAGGATCGGAGTTTGCTTGGCTGCACCGAAGTTGCGCTGGGACCTACCGATAACGTGTGGGCGTCGGCGTTCGCAGCTAACGATAATCCGATCGTATCGCCGAACGGTGCGGTGCTGACGACGCTTGCGGGAGGCCCCTGGTCGGGTCCGTTCGGTCAAGTGTTCGCTCCCGCGGGCGAACATCGAGCGCCGGCATTTTACGAGAGCAACGCCACGAACGGCACGATCGTTCGAATCAACATCAAGCCGGGAATGCCGTTTACCTACGACATAATCGCCAAGGGTTTTGCCGTTAACGGCGGCGCCCCGGGCAGCATTTTGGGTCCGTCCGGTCTCCAATACGATGCGCAGAGTGACAAGCTCTACATCGTCGACGGCGACAACAACACGGTGGTTACGTTCCGGCATGTTTCGACAATTCCGAACGGCGGGATCGTCGTGTCGGGTCATACGTTCAGCGGCCCATTTGCCGGCAGGGCAAAGCTGTTGTTTAGCGGCGAACCGCTAAACGGCCCGATTAGTTCGGCCCTGTTAAACGACGGCCATCTCGTGCTCGGCAACACGCTTGACCCCAACGGTAAGAATATTATGGTCGAGATCGATTCCCACGGTCGCCTGCTCGGCACAAAGAACGTTGACACCGGCGCATCCGGCGCGATCTTCGGAATGGTTGCGGCACCCGGACACGAGCGGTCATTATATTTCAACGACGACAACGAGAATGCGGTCAAAGTCCTAAAAGAATAAGCGCGCATCCATGCGGGGCCGCGCCACCAAGAAGTATTCTTGGTGCCGGCCGCCTAAGGCTGATTGATGCGGGACGCCGGCAAGATGTTCGCGGGAGCGATCGCGGAAAATTACGATCGTTATCTTATCCCGTTATTGTTTGGGCCGTACGCAGAGGACTTGGCGCAGCGCCTCGCCTCGGCGAAGTCCTCCGTTCTTGAAACGGCATGTGGCACTGGGGCGGTGACGCGGGAGTTGCGGCGAGTTCTTGCTCCGGACGTCAACATAACGTCGACAGACCTGAATGCCGATATGTTGCGCGTCGCATCGCGCAACATTCAAGATGCGCGGCTATCATTTGCGCCGGCGGATGCTCAGCAACTGCCCTTTGCCGACGCGGCGACGATGCCGCTGGAATCGATTTTTGGAACCGGAGAAATTAGAGCGCCGATGAGCGCCCATGTTTTTTCGGCTAGCCGGTGATTCGCTGGAAGACCGATGTAGCGATTGTCGGCGCGGGCGCCGCGGGGCTTGCGGCCGCGAATGCGTTGATCGCGTCGGGCTGCGACGTAACGGTAGTTGAAGCGCGCGACCGGATTGGCGGGCGCGCGTTCACGATCGTTCCGCCGAACGGCCACGAAGCGGAACTCGGCGCGGAGTTTATTCACGGCAAACCCGATGAAGTTCTCGCGCTCGTACGCGCCACCGGTGCTGCAGCTTTGGACACGGTCCCCGGCATGTTTGAGTTCCGCAACGGCGCTCTGGTGGAATCGCCCGATATTTGGGAATTGGCGCAGCGTATTTTCCGCCACGTCGATCCCAGAGCGCCCGATCGCAGCGTGGATGCTTTCCTGGATGCCGTTGCGCCCAGCTTAGCCGGCGATGCAGACAAGGCGCGCATCAAAATGCTCATCGAGGGATTTGATGCAGCGCGCACCGCCGATGCCGGCGTGATAGCCATAGCCGAAGAGTGGGAAAGCGAAACGAACAGCACCGCGTCCCGTCCGTCCTCAGGTTACGCACCACTATTCGCGCACTTGGCCGCACCCGTGCAGTCGAGGATTCGTTTCGGTTGCATCGTCGAGGCCATTCGGTCCCAAGAACGGGTGATGGTGCGCGGGACGCAATACGGCAGCGCTTTCGAATTGGCCGCGGATCAATGCATCGTTACGGTGCCGGCCGGTGTTTTGCGCGCCGGTTCGATTGTCTTCGAGCCCGCCCTGAGCGGCGAACTTCGCGCTGCGATCGATTCTATCGTCATGGGCCCGGTCGTCAAACTCATCCTTGATTTCGACCGGGCCTTTTGGGAAACGGCAGAAGAAGGCCGTTTCGCGGACGCCGCGTTTTTCCGGCACCCGGGCGCGTTTCAAGCCTTTTGGACCCTCTTGCCGAAGCGGATTCCGCGCCTTACCGCCTGGAGCGGCGGCGTCGCCGCCGAGCGGCTGGGTTCGTGCGATGTCAATGTTTACGTAGAACGTG
>JALZBM010000005.1:0-21164 GCA_030947385.1 Vulcanimicrobiota bacterium | reverse complement strand
CTCGCGCAGCTCGCGCAAATGTTTCCGCACGAACACCCCGCCGAACACGTGCAAGCCGTCTATCACTACGATTGGCAAGCCGATCCATTTGCCTGCGGCGCGTATTCTTACTTACGGACCGGAGGCGACGATGCACGCGAACGCCTAGGTAAACCGCATCGCAACCTGATCTTTGCCGGCGAAGCGACTGCGACTGGTGGCCAGAGCGGGACCGTCGGCGGCGCGTTGCGCGCGGGGTACGGCGCTGCGCGGGTGATTTTAGAATAGGATTGCAATCCGTGGACCCGAAGTGTCCACGTTTTGCAGATTAATGGCGTCGGCCCACACAGCGTGCACGTTCTGCAGTCCGGCTAGTCATCCAAACCTTCCAGAACTGAATCGGTTTGGCAGCACGTAAGGAGTTCTCGACATGACCCCATCCCGAATCGCGCGGTTTTTCCTTGCCGCTGTTTTTGCGTTCACCTCTGCGGGAGCGAACGCGACCGTTACATCGGGACAGCCTATAGCCGGCATTTGGCAAGGTGTTCTTAAACTACCGGACAGATCCGTACGCCGCCTTTTGGAAATTACGTGCAAGAACGGCGGTAAGCCGTGCACGGCCACGATTTACAGCGTCGACGAAAACGATGAGCCCATCGAAGTCAAGAACGTGCTGGTTCGTGGCAGATCGCTTCGCCTGGCTATAGATATGAACTCAAGTGAGTGGCCGCAGTATCGCCGCAGTTATACCGCCGCAATGACGGATGACGGCAAGAACCTTCGCGGAAAGTGGGGATCGGACGGCGGCCCGTCTTATCCACTGGTCTTTGAACGCGTTGCGGCGCGCGACGCTTGGGCGCATCCGGCACCGAAAGTGCAATTCATATCGGTGCAACCGGCGGTGAAGCTCGAGACTTTGGACTGGGGCGGTGAAGGCCGCCCAATCGTTCTGCTTACCGGTCTTGGGAATACCGCGCATATTTTTTATCATTTCGCGCAACAATTAAAATTGCACTACCATGTATATGCGATCACACGGCGGGGTTTCGGGCGATCCAGCAAGCCCGCGCCTACCGACCAAAACTACGGAGCAGACCGGCTTGGAATGGATGTAGTTGCGGTAATTCATTCATTGAAACTGATACGCCCGGTTCTCATCGGGCACTCTATCGCGGGCGAAGAAATGAGCGCCGTCGCGCGCTCGCACGGTGAAGATGTATCGGGATTAGTGTATTTGGATGCTGCCTATCCTTACGCGGTGTATGATGCGGTAAGTGGTGATGTGGAAGTCGATTCGGCCGTGTTGCGACGCAAGCTCTCGCAGGTTGCTCTCACGGATCCTGAGCGTCAAAAACAACTCGTTGACGAGCTACTAAGTAGCGACTTGCCGCAACTTGAACATAGTTTAAAGCACTTGCAGGACCAGCTGCAAGCCGTTCCTACACCGGCACCGGGTGCGGTACCGCCTTTACCCGCTATGCCGGCTGCGGCAGTCGCAATCGTCGACGGCGAACAACGATTTTCCGGCCCCATGCGGCTTCCGGCTTTAGCGATGTTCGCCTCTCCGCATCAGCCCCTGCACATGTATGCCGACGAGAAGGCAAATGCCGCAGCCGACGCGCAATTTCAAGCGTTCACGGTAGAGCAAATCGTTGCTTTCCGGCGCCTTGCTCCCGCAGCGAAAGTCGTCGAAATCCCACATGCGGATCACTACGTGTTTTTGACGAACGAATCGGAAGTTTTGCGCAACATCAAAGATTTTATCGATACTCTTCACTAAGAAATTCGGAGGATTACCGGGCGGTAAAGAAATGCCTACGCACTTGGCTTGAATTAGCTACGCGCCGCTCCCGAACTCCGTATTGAACAGCCGTTCGACGCAGGCGTGCAGTCCGGGATCGATCTCGCGTAAGCGGTCGCGGGTCGCTCGCGGCCAAAATGAATCCGGATCATTGCATTCCACATATGCACGCACCCCCTCGGCGAAATATTCGTCTACCGCCGTTGCTGCATAAGGCGTGACAAACTCCCGAGCGTTTTTATACAGTTCCTTCAGTTCGGCATCAAAGGACGAGCGGTAGATGCCTTCTCCGAGCGCGCAATCCAGTCCATGACCGAACTCGTGTGCGACCGTCATCGGGCTGCGCGATTTTAAATAGATGGTGCGTTCTTCTACCACGAAAAGTCCGGCCGGAGGAGCCGGCCAATCATCTACGCCGGCATTCAGGCGCTGTAGCGCGGGTGACATTTCGTCGTACCGCGCGCCGTACGCGAGCGGTAGGATTTTGATGCCGCGCCGCGCGGCAAAGCGAAGAGCGGGCTCACCGAATCGTTCGAGCGTGCGGACGATCGAAGCCGGGTTTGTAGACGCTCTTGCGTCGAGAAGACAGAGCGCTGCCACATGCATCCACCGAGATTCGCAAGCCGGCGTTGCGAGCGCGTGTCCGCAGCGTTACCGAAAAAGAAAGAAAGAAGGCCCGCCGCGAACGGCGAGCCTTCTTGCTTTAGCGTCGAATTACGCTAGTGGAGTGTTACGGCCGTATCGTCGATGAAGAACGAGGTCGCGAGGCTTGCGTCCTCGGTGCCCGTCCATTTAATCGCTACGGTGCTTCCGGCGTATGCCGAAAGGTCGAGCGTGCGCTGTAAATATGCGCCCGCGTTTACATTCGAGTACGACTGCTTGGCGATGCCGTTGATCGAAAGTGTCAGCTTGTCGTAGGCCGTTGTGCCGGTTTCTGCCGTGTCGATGCGCAGCCAGTACGTCATCGTCGCGCGGCAACCGGCTTTAATCGCCACGGATTGGCTAACCGTATCGGTGTGCGTCGTACCGTAGCCGTTGAGCCATGCGTAACCCGCACCGGTGTGCGCGTATACGCCATCGGTGTTAATGACGCCGCTCGTGGTGGCCCAGTTTGCCGTGCCGCTTTCAAAGCCGGGATTGAGCAAGAGCTGGCCAGCGCAACTCCCGCTCGGTGTCGGCGTTGGGGCGGGTGTCGGCGTATTCGTCGGTTTCGGGGACGGGGTTGGCGTTGTGCCGTAGCTGTAGGCGCAGCCCGAAATGGCATTGCTCCACTCCGGCTGATTCGGGAAGACGGCGCCTCCGTACATGGTAACGTTGGCATCGCCAGTCCAAGCGCATTTATCGCCGTTTTCTGCGCCCGTTGCGTCAATCCAGCCGTTGCCTGCGCCGGGATCGGTGATCGTTTCCTGCATCTCGTGTCCGCCCACGATGCTGGCACCGTCGAGCGTGCCGGGGGAGTTGAGGGAACCCTGACCGCAACTGGCGCCCGCGTCGGCAACGTACGGCATATCGGTGTATGCAATCGGACCGCCTCCGCCGCTCATCGCGTTATGGAACGCGCAAAATTGCGTACCAAAGCCGCTGGTCGTGTAGTTGTGCGGCGTTACGACGAAATAGTTCGCGTCGGCGCTGTAGCCAAAGTGGCTTACGGCACGATTTGCTTCCCCTTGGATGTCCGATTCTGCGTACGTCGAGGGTGGCGTTGAGGTGTTGTCGTACCAGACGCCGGCGTTTTGGCCGGTCGGGTTCGTTATATTGCCGCGCGCGTTTTCGTAATATTGGGTCGCTACGTTGGCAAGATTGCTTCCGCCCAGCGCATTGACGTAGTTCACGAGGTATTGCGCCATGCCGCTCGGATCGTGGGTCGAGTCGTTAGCGCTGTTCCAGCCCCAAAAAATCAAATAAATTTTAGGATATTTTTGGATCGGTCCACCTTTATAGAGGAGCTGACCGGATCCGGAAGCCGTTAGGCGGCGGAGCGCCAGTTCGTGCAGTCCGGGATGCGCAAGTTCGGGATGCTCCTTGATATAGCTCTTGCTATAGAAGAGAATCCGATGACCGGAAGTCGCCGGCCGGGTTGAGTCTTTCGCAGGATTGGTCCCGGGTACGACCGGGGCGTTTTGTCCGCCGCCGCCGCAGCCCGCCGCCAGGGCGGCAACCGCGGTCAATGCAATAAGCAGACGCGGCATTTTAAAAACCGTGCTCAAAGGTGAGGTCCTCCAGAGAGATTGTGCAGCAAAAAGCGTCCTCCGAGGGCGAGGGGCGCCTTAACGCATTCTGAACAAACATTTAAACTTTGGGTAGCGGGCGAAAGCATATAGGTGGGGCGCGGCTTGACTTTCACTATTACTTTTATCAATATTATATGTATCATGTTGAACAAGAGACGGACGTCTGCCACAGAGGTTCTTCGCGGACCCGTAAAAAGCAAGACGGTTTTTCCGGCGCTCATTTTGCAGCTGCTAGAGGCAGGGCCCGAGCACGGCCTGGGCCTGATGCAGCGGATCGAAAGCATTTGTCAGGACCTGCTGGCCGTCAATACCAATACCATCTATCCGTTGCTGCGCCGCCTTGAAGAGCGCGGCTTCGTTACCGGCGAATGGCAGCATCCCACCAAACGATCGCGCCGTGAGTACGCGATCACGCCACAGGGGCGCGAGCGCCTAGCCCGCATCAAATCGAACATCCTGCCGTACTTGAATCTGCTTTCGGCCTCCATCGACCGCTTGCGCGATCACCTTTACGACGATCGCAGTTCCAATCACACCACTTCGTCCATCGCTTCATAGAGTTTCATAGAACGGAATAGTTTACAGAAGATGAGCACGTATCACGCCCCGCTACGCGACATGCAATTCGTTCTGCGGGATCTTGCCGGACTTGAAGACGTTGCCAAATTGCCGGGCGCTCAAGATACGCTCGACGTCGTCGATGCAATCCTCGAAGAAGCTTCGAACTTTGCAACCGGCGTCTTGGATCCGCTCAATCAATCGGGCGACAAAGAAGGCTGCACGTGGAAAGACGGTAACGTCACGACGCCCAAAGGCTTTAAAGAAGCATACGCACAGTTCGCGAAGGCCGGCTGGATCGGTCTACCCGTGCCCGAAGAGTTTGGCGGACAGGGCTTGCCGCAACTCTTGCTCGGCCCGACGCTCGAAATGTGGAACGGCGCCAACGTCGGGTTCGCCAACGGCCCCCTGCTCAATCAGGGTGCGATCGAAGCCATTGAACTGGTCGGATCGGAAGAACAAAAGAAGAAGTACATTCCGAAACTCGTTTCGGGCGAGTGGACGGGCACGATGTGCTTGACCGAACCGCAAGCCGGCTCCGATCTTGCCGCCGTACGCACGAAGGCCGTGCCGGACGCCGATCGCTACCGTTTGAGCGGACAGAAAATTTTCATCACGTTCGGCGAACATGATCTCGCGCCGAATATTATTCACTTAGTCCTTGCGCGGCTGCCGGATGCGCCGGAGGGCACCAAGGGCATCTCGCTGTTTATCGTCGAGAAGGTCAACGTGAAGGCGGACGGCTCGCTCGGCGACCGCAACGACATCGTGTGTGCCGGGATCGAGCATAAACTCGGCATCAACGGCAATCCCACGTGTACGATGAATTTGGGTGAGAAAGACGGGGCCATTGGGTATCTCGTGGGCGAAGCGAATCGCGGCCTCGAGTACATGTTCATCATGATGAACGCCGCCCGTTTTAGCGTCGGCGTTCAAGGCTATGCGATCGCGGACCGTGCGTATCAAAGCGCGCTCGAGTTCGCCAAAGAGCGGGTCCAGAGTCGCGATGCATCGGCTCGCAACCCGGCGGCCGTTCGAATTATCGAACATCCCGACGTGCGCCGCATGTTGATGTCGTGCAAATCGCAACTCGAAGCGATGCGCGCGCTCGCGTATGTGACCGCCGCCTCGCTCGACTTCGCTCACCGCCATCCCGATCAGTCCGTTCGCAAGGCGCACAAGGCGTACGTCGAACTGATGATTCCGGTTGTTAAAGCCTGGTGCACCGAGACGGCACAAGAAGTAGCCTCAACGGCGCTTCAGGTCTTCGGCGGCATCGGTTACGTTGAAGAAACGGGCATCGCCCAGCAATACCGCGACGTCCGCATCACGACCATTTACGAAGGCACGACCGGCATTCAGGCCCTCGATCTCGTCGGACGCAAACTCATTCGCGATATGGGATCGACGGCTACGACCGTGATAAAGTCGATGAAGGCGTTTACTAAAGAACTCGAGTCAAGCGACCACGAAGACGTGAAATACATTCGCGCCGAACTCGATAAAGGCATCGAGGCCCTCGCCGAAGTTTCGCAGTGGATCGGTATGAACGCGATGGGCGATCTTAAGAAAGCCTTCGCGTGTTCCGTGCCCTATCTCAAGCTGTGGGGTATCGTTGCAGGCGGTCATCAAATGGCGCGCGCGGCGCAAATCAGTGCCGATAGAATCGCCGCCGGCGACGCCGACCCGTTCTATGCCGCAAAAATTGCGACCGCCCGCTTCTACGCCGATCACGTATTGGCACAAGCCTACTTTATCAGGCATCAAATCGTCCAAGGCGCCGGCGACGTTATGACGCTCACGGAAGATCAGTTCGAACTCGACCGTAAATCCGCGGTTGTGGCATAGGATGGGCTACACGCATACGGCGGATCACGGCGTCATCCGCGTCGTAACGATAGACAATCCGCCGGTCAATGCCCTCTCGTTTGCCGTGTCTGCGGAATTGACTGAGATCGTGGAGGCTGCAGAAAAAGACGGCGACATCAAGGCCGTCATTTTTACCGGTGCAAACGATCTCTTTAGCGGCGGGGCCGACATCAACGACTTCGCACAAGAGCCGGGTCCGGATACGAAAACGATTCGCCATGTGATCGCGGGCATCGAAAAAAGCGACAAAACGTACGTTGCCGCCATCGACGGTCTCGCGATGGGCGGCGGTTTGGAAGTGTCGCTAGCGTGCGACTATCGCGTCGCGACCAAACGTTCCAAGGTCGGTCTGCCCGAAATCAAACTCGGACTGTTGCCGGGCGGCGGCGGCACGCAGCGCCTGCCGCGCCTCATCGGCGCGCAAGCCGCGATGGAGATGATGCTCAAAGGCGAGAGCGTGAATGCGGACGACGCTAAGAAGAAGGGCATCCTCGATGAGGTGGTCGACGGCAATGTCGTCGAAGCCGCAATTGCACTCGCACGCCGTGGATTGGAACACGAGCCCAAACGCCGCGTGTCCACCCGGCAAGCGCAACTGGGTATCCCCGGTCTGGGCCTTAACGCGCTGCCGTTTATTGCGGCGCAAGCGCACAAGATGGTTCCCAAGGAAGAAAACGGCGGATTTGCCGCCCACAAGCTGGTCGATGCGGTTGAAGCGGCGGTGGAATTTCCCTTCGTGCGCGGCATCGCACGCGAAGAGCGCTTGTTTGACGAACTCGTGCGTTCCGCGCCGTCGGCTGCACTGCGTCACGTTTTCTTCGCCGAACGCGAACTCGCAAAAATTCCTGGCCTCGAACCCGCGCAACCGCGCGAAATTAAAAAGGCGGGCGTTGTGGGCGGTGGGCTGATGGGCACCGGCATCGCCATAACCTTCGCTAACGCGGGCATTCCGGTAACGGTTATCGAGCCGAGCGAGGCGGCCACCGAAAAAGGCAAGCAGATGGTCTTCGGCATGTACATGCATCAGGTGCAAAAAGGCAGGCTGACGCAAGAGGAAGCTTGGAAGCGCGGCCAGTCCGTCGTTTACAGCGATGACTATAACGAACTTGGCGATGCCGACGTCGTAATCGAGGCCGTTTTCGAGAGCATGGACGTTAAGAAACAGGTCTTTGAGAAACTCGATTCGATTTGCAAACCGCAAGCGATTCTCGCCTCGAACACCTCGACGCTAGACATCGATGAGATGGCTGCCGTTACGAAGCGTCCGGATAAAGTCGTTGGACTGCACTTTTTTGCACCCGCCAACATTATGAAATTGCTCGAAATCGTCCGCGGTAAGGCGACCTCGGCGCAGACGCTGACGACGTCGATCAAGCTCGGCAAGAGTCTGCGCAAGGTCGCCGTTGTGTCGGCCAACGCCTTCGGATTTATCGGCAACCGCATGCTGTTCGATTACGCGCGTGAAGCGATGGCGCTGGCCGAAGAAGGCATTGCACCGCACCGCATCGATGCCGTAATGAAGAACTTCGGCTTTGCGATGGGCCCATTTGCGATGTTTGACCTCTCAGGCTTGGATGTGTTTTGGCATATTCAACAAGCGCGTCCGGATACGAAGGGCCGCAGCAATATCGTGGACCGGATGTTCAATGAAAAACGCATCGGCCAAAAGAGCGGCCAGGGCTTTTACAAGTACGAAAAAGGCAGCCGGGAACCCATTCGCGACGAAGAAGCCGAGAAAATGATCGCGCAAGAAGCGGCCAGTGCCGGCATCAAATCGCGCGTTTCTTCCGACACAGAGATCGTTCAGCGGCTCGTTTATGCGCTGATCAACGCCGGCGCCAATCTGTTGCGCGAGGGGATTGCGCTGCGACCGGGCGATATCGACATCGTCTACGTTTACGGTTACGGTTTTCCGCCGCATCGCGGCGGACCGATGTGGTATGCGGATGTCATCGGCGTCAAAAACGTTTACCAAGGCGTCTCAAAATTTCAATCGGAATTTGGAAACGGCTGGACGCCTTCGCCTCTCCTTGCCGACATCGCAAAAAACGGAGGAACATTCGCGTCTTGGACGCAGTCACGCCACGCTGCAAGGGAAGAGCTAACGCATGCGTGAGGCCGCAATCGTCTCTGCGGCGCGGACGCCGATCGGCCGCGCATTTCGCGGCGCATTCAATCAAACGCCCAGCGCGACCATGGCAGGTCATGCGATCGAACACGCGATCGCCCGCGCGGGCGTGGATTCCCGGGAAATAGAAGACGTTATCATCGGATGTGGTCTTCCCGAAGGAGCGAGCGGCAACAATCTTGGCCGTACATCGGCCATCCGCGCCGGCCTGCCGGTCAGCGTTGCCGGCACGACCGTCAATCGCTACTGCGCCTCCGGGCTGCAAGCCATTTCGATCGGTGCCCAACGTGTCATGGTTGATGGGTGCAATGTGATCGTGGCCGGCGGTGCTGAATCGATCAGCATGGTTCAGAACACCATGAACGTGTCCGGTTTTACGGAGGAGTGGTTGTTGCGACACGCGCCCGATCTGTACGAGCCGATGTTGCAGACCGCCGACTTCGTTGCGAAGAAATACAAGATTTCGCGCGAAGCACAAGACGCGTACGCGTTGCAGAGCCAGCAGCGTACCGCGAGCGCACAGGCCGCCGGCGCGTTCGATGCGGAGATCGTTCCACTTCCCGCTTATAAATATGTTGAGAACAAAGAAACCGGCACTTTCGCCGAGGAGTACGTTACGCTCGGCAAAGACGAAGGCAACCGTCCCGATACCACGCTCGAAGGGTTAGCCAAACTCAAAGGCGTCACCGATCCCAAATCGACGGTCACGGCGGGTAATTCTTCGCAACTGTCCGACGGTGCCGGCGCGGTCGTGATCATGGAAAGCAAACTTGCCGAGCAACGCGGTATCGCGCCGCTCGGCTTTTACCGTGGTATGGTCGTCGTCGGCTGCGACCCCGGCGAAATGGGTATCGGTCCCGTGTTTGCCGTCCCCGAACTGCTCAAGCGCCATAATTTGAAAATCGACGACATTGGGCTGTGGGAACTCAACGAGGCATTTGCCGTTCAAACCGTCTATTGCCGCGACACGCTCGGTATCCCAAACGAACGCTTTAATGTCAACGGCGGCGCGATTTCAATCGGTCATCCATACGGCTTGAGCGGCACACGCATGGTGATGCATGCGCTAGTTGAGGGCAAGAAGCGCGGCGCACGACACGTAGTGGTGACGATGTGCATCGGCGGGGGCATGGGCGCGGCCGGGCTCTTCGAAGTCGCCTAACGTCGAACGAAGCGCCTATGGAGCGGAGGCGTGCCGCAAGCCCGGCTGGCGTTAGCGCGGGGGACTACTCGTCGCGCGCCCCAATGCGGGTGCCCAGCGCTTTCAATTCTTTGCGCTGCAGACGCAGTTCAGCAAGAATTTCCGTCAGTATCGAAGTTCTCAAAGCGTTTTCTGGCGCCGCCTTAACGGCTAGAGATGGGGCTAAATTGTTAGCAAGAAATCGCAGCGATTCGATCTCGTCGGGCGCGTACGCCTCGTGAGAAGGGCGTTCGCCGAGAACGAGCATGCCAACGAGCGCTTTTCTAACCGCGAGCGGTATCGCGAGTTCACCGTTGAGCGAAGTGCTACGTCCGTGCAGCTCAATCGGCTGCTCTTGAACCGTTAGCGCGACAACGGCATCGTCATCGGCATCTATAAACTCTGCAGTATTTTCTGTGCTGCCGATGAGCGAAAAGTCGCTCTGTACGTCGTCCCGATAATAAATTGAGACCAAGGGAACGTCTAGGTACGTGGAAAGGTCACGTTGCACGCGACCGGTAAGCGCGCCGCGGTCACGAATAAAATTCACTTCCGCGGCCAAGTGGTGCAAAGCGCGTTCGGCGGCATGGCGTTTAGCAAAAAATACGCGATCGATAAAGCGATCGACCTGCTTGTGAATCGGTCGCAGGGAAAAACCAATGGCGACGGCGATGCCCGCCTCAAGTAAGAAACTTGTCGAACGCGAAATATTCAAGAAAAGGAGGCCGGTGAGCCATTCGATTCCGATAAACAGGGCGACCACGATCGCCGAAACTGCGCTGAAAACAAGCGCTCTGTTTAAAACGAACGTAATATCCACAACCCGGCGCCGTAGCACCGCATACGTCAAGCCAAACGCCAGAATAAAGAGAGTGGATTCGAAGGCCACCTGATCGACAACCGTGAATCGGGGACCCAAGAGCAAACTGGTCGGCGGAATTAATATAGGGCCGGTAAACCCGAGAAAATACGCGCCTCCAAGCCACCGCAGGCGCGCGCGTTCTGTTTGGTCGCCGAACCGGAACGCATTAATAAAACAAAGAAGCGCGGCGAGAATCGGTCCGGCAACGACGATCACGGTTGGAATAAGCAGCCATGTGATGCTACCGACGTACGCGGGACCGATGTACGAGAACGCCATAAGCCCTAACTCCACTATGGAGACCGCAATGGCCAGGCGCATCAGCGCAAGGCGGAATCGGGACCTGCGAATTCCCAGACCCTCTGGATAGCGAGCAAAAAAGATAGCGGCAACCATGACGGCTGCGATGATGTTCGCAGAAGCAAAGATCTCGCTTATTGCAAAACGATCCAAAGGCGATCCAACCCGGTCTGGCGCGGCAATAAATAGTCCGAAGAGCAACAGCATGATCCCAAGGGTAACCGCATCACCGCTTTCGGCTTTCCGCCAGAGCAGGAGCCAGCCAAGAAGTAACATTGGCGTCGCCAATAAGCAGAAGAACAGTGCTTCATATGATAGGCCGGATGGGTTGGCGCGCGCGACCAGGGTTACGTCTTTGCTCCTACCGTTGTGCTGCGCGGTAACGCGCACCGCATCGCCGCGAGCGACTAACGGAGCGTTAGCAAATAAGAAAAACGGCGCGCGCTCGGTAAGGGCATTGCCCGTCGGCACCAAGACATCGCCACTGTGGAGCCCGGCTAGTTGTGCCGGACCCGCATCATCGACCGCCAAAATGCGCATGGCCGCCCTTGCGGGAAGAAAGGTTGAGTCAAATCCAAACGTTCCACTTGGCTGATTCGCAAAAGCGTAGAGTCCGGCCAAGAAAAACCCCAGTAAAAGCATTAGTGTCGCGATCACTCGCGTCCGCGCGGCCATCGTGTGATGTTGCGGACTTGAGACTATATTCCCCTAGCGACGCCGGCGCGGCCGGAAGCATGTCTGTGTTTTCGCGTCTTACTACCTCTTTCAATGTCTCTCGCGCAACAAAAAAGTAACGGTCATGGCCATCGTCATCGGTGGCCAGAGGAAAGCACCCAGCCGCTTTTAGTCAGGACGAATTGCTGCAGACCACGCCGCCTTCCGGTTACGAATAGCAGGGGTCGGTAAGTGGGTACAATCATGCAATGGGCGAGGCGGAAAAGAAAGATGCGACGACGGCGAAGATCACCAAGGCGTATTTGACGTATGTGGTGATGCCGCTCTGGATCGTTCCGGGTTTTGGCGACTATCTTTTTCACCGAAAAACGAAGATCGAAAAAACCAGCGGCACGCACGAGTCGCTCATCCACGGTTTGATGATGACTTCGATCGGCGTGCCCGCGCTGATGGGCCTGCTGTGCGAAGTAAACGCGCTTGCCATTGCGACGTTCTTAGGGGCGTTCGTTGTGCACGAAGCTCTCGTGATCTGGGATGCGGACTACGCCAATGGACGGCGTTATATTTCGCCGGGCGAACAGCACTGCCATAGCTTCTTAGAAGTGCTGCCTTTCACTTCGCTCTCGTTCATGTTGTGCGTGCATTGGGATCAGGCGCTCGCGCTGGCCGGCATCGGCCCCGAACCGCCGCGTTTCAATGTCGAACCCAAGAAGGAGCCGATCCCCCCGGCGTTCGTCGGCGGCTTGCTCCTGGCGATCGGACTCTTCATCGCACTGCCCTATGCGGAAGAATTCGTGCGTTGTTACCGGTCCGACCGCACGCTCGGGCCTCGGAAGCGGCCGGCCAACCCGCCCGCCGGTGCGACATAAATCCAGGCTGAAAACGAGCGCTTAGAGAGAAGATAGGCCCGCTATGACGACGACTTCCACCCCTGCAATCAACGGGCATACAACGCGCACGGAGACCGACTCGATGGGCGCCGTTGCCGTCCCCGTTGACAAATATTACGGCGCGCAAGCCGCGCGCTCGCTGCACAATTTCGACATCGGCGACGGTACGACGCCGCGCGACGTGATGCCGACGCAAATTATCAAGGCGATGGGCACGCTCAAAAAAGCGGCTGCGCTGGTCAACCACGATCTCGGTAAACTCGACCAGGAAAAAACCGATCTGATCGTGGCCGCCGCAGACGAGGTGATCGCGGGCAAGCTCGGCGAGCACTTTCCGCTGCGCGTTTGGCAAACCGGATCGGGTACGCAAACAAACATGAACGTCAACGAAGTGATCTCCAACCGCGCGATCCAACTCGCCGGCGGCGAGATGGGCTCGAAAAAGCCCGTCCATCCGAACGATCACGTCAACATGTCGCAATCTTCGAACGACACGTTTCCGACCGCGATGCACATGGCGGCCGCCGAAGCGATGATCGGCATGCTGCCATCGGTGAAAAAATTGCGCGATGCGCTCGATGCCAAGGCCGCGCAGTGGTCGAATATCGTTAAAGTCGGCCGCACGCATTTGCAGGATGCTACGCCGCTGACCCTCGGTCAAGAATTTTCCGGATACGTTTCGCAGCTCGACCGCGCGATGGTCGCGTGTAACGAAGCGCTGGATCACATTTACGATCTCGCGATCGGCGGCACGGCCGTCGGAACCGGCCTCAACGCGCATCCCGAATTCGGCGAGCGCACGGCCAAACGCATAGCGGAACTAACGAAGTTGCCGTTCCGTTCGCATCCCAACAAATTTGCGGCGCTCGCCTCGCACGACGATTTTGTGTTTGCCTCGGGTGCGCTCAAAATGCTCGCCGCGGCACTCATGAAAATCGCAAACGATATCCGGTGGCTTGGGTCCGGACCGCGGGCCGGCATCGGAGAGCTGTCGCTCCCCGAAAACGAACCGGGCAGTTCGATCATGCCGGGTAAGGTGAACCCCACGCAGTCGGAAGCGATGACGATGGTTTGCGTTCAAGTATACGGCAACGACGTTGCGATTAGTTTTGGCGCATCGCAGGGTAACTTCGAACTCAACGTGTTCAATCCGGTGATGATTTACAATTTCCTACACTCGACGACGCTGCTCCGCGACGCGTGTAAGATGTTCCGCGAACACGCGATCGAGGGCCTGACCGCAAACGAAGACATCATCGCAAAATACCTTGCCGAATCACTTATGGTCGTTACCGCGCTCTCGCCGCACATCGGTTACGACAAATCCGCCGAGATCGCAAAGCACGCGCATAAGAACAAATCAACGCTCAAGGAAGCTGCCGTCGGCCTGGGTCACGTTACGGCCGAGGATTTCGACAAGTTTGTCGTCCCCAAAGAAATGACGTATCCGAAGTAAGGCCGGCACAAATCCGCGTAAAAAAGGCCCTCTCGCCGGCGCAGGGGCCTTTTTCTTTTCGTAACGAAAACCGCTTGTTGAAGTGACGAAGGTGTCCCAGTATCCCATAAACGATTTGACGATGCGCGTGGCGACCGTGAACGGCTCGGGGAGTCAATCCTCGAATCTCGTTATTGCCAATGCCATCTTCCGGCTCGGCATCCCCGTTGCGCCGAAAAATGTCTTCCCGTCCAACATCGAAGGGCTGCCGACTTGGTTCGACGTGCGCGTCTCCCCCAAAGGCTACCGGTGCCGTTCGCGCGATGTCGATATTTTGGTTGCGCTCAACGCGGCTACTTGGCCCTCTGACGTCGCAGGTGTCAAGCCCGGCGGCGTGATTATTCACGAAGCAACGTATCCGAAGCTCGGCGCCATTACGCGCGATGACGTTACCTACTACGCCGTGCCGTTCTCGGAGCTTGCGAAAAAGCATATCGAGGCGGGTGCCCTGCGCAAGTATTTAACGAACATGATCTACGTCGGCGTTGTTGCGGAGCTATTCGGCATCGGCGTCGACGTGATAGAAGCCGCAGTAGGGTCGCAGTTTGCGAGCAAGCCGAAGGCGGTTGCTACGAACATGACTGCCGTGCGTCTCGGAATGGAATACGCGCGTGAAAACTTGCCCAAGACCGATCAATACCGTCTCGAGCCGAACCCGGGCGGGACCGATGGGCTGCTATTCATGGACGGAAACCGGGCTGCGGCGCTCGGATGCGTGATGGCGGGCTGCACCGTTGCGGCGTGGTATCCCATAACCCCCTCGTCATCGCTTTGCGAATCGTTCATTTCGTTATGCGATAAATACCGCGTCGATCCGCAAACCGGCGAACGCAAGGCCGCAATCGTTCAGGCCGAAGACGAATTGGCGGCAATCGGAATGGTGTTCGGCGCTACGTGGGCCGGCGCGCGCGCGATGACCTCGACATCTGGCCCCGGGCTTTCCCTTATGGCTGAATTTGCCGGACTCGGTTACTACGCGGAGTTGCCGGGCGTTATTTTTGACGTGCAGCGCGCGGGTCCGTCGACCGGTTTGCCGACACGCACCATGCAGGGCGACATCGCTTTTGCCTATACGCTTTCGCACGGCGACACGCGCCACATCGTGATTCTGCCGGCAACCGTGCAAGAAGCCTACGAACTCACGATGGCGGCATTCGATCTCGCGGATCGCTTTCAGACGCCCGTATTCGTGTTGAGCGATCTGGATTTGGGCATGAATATTTGGCTAACTCCGCCCCTTGCGTATCCCGAAAAGCCGTTCGATCGCGGAAAAGTGCTCACGGCCGAAGATCTTTCCAGAGTGGAATCGTGGGGACGCTACCGCGACGTTGACAACGACGGGATTCCGTATCGCACGCTTCCCGGTACGGAGCATCCCAACGCGGGATTTTTTACTCGTGGCACCGGGCACGATGAAGAAGCGTTGTACTCCGAGTCGCCGGAGATGTTCAAGCAAAATCTCGACCGGCTCGTGCGCAAGCATGATACCGCGCGGACCGCCGTTCCCGCGCCCGTCGTCGAGGAGCGCGGCAATGCCATCGGCATCCTCGCCGTCGGGACGACGCATCACGCCATCGTTGAAGCGCGCGATATACTGGCGCAACACGGTTTGCAGACCGACTATATGCGCGTGCGCGCGCTTCCTCTGGCTCCCTCGGTTGCCGCTTTCATCGAACGCCACGAGCGCGTCTATGTGATCGAGCAGAACCGCGACGGCCAATTGTTCGGAATTTTGCGTAACGAACTTTCACCCCAAGCGATCGAACGGATCCGGTCGATTCGTCATTACAACGGCGTACCCGTCGACGCTATGGCGATCGTGGAGCCACTGCTCGAAGCCGAACGTTCGGCACTTGTGAAAACCGCATAGGAAGAGGGACACCACCTTGGCAGGCGCTCCAGCGATAAACTTGATCGGCCTCACGCGTGAGGTGTACAAAGGGCTGCCGTCAACCCTCTGCGCCGGATGCGGTCATAACTCAATTACTAACCATCTCATCAAAGCACTGTACGAATACGGAGTCGAACCGCACAAGCTCGCGAAGATGAGCGGTATCGGATGTTCGTCCAAGACGCCGGCCTACTTTGTCGAGAGCGCGCACGGATTCAACGGCGTGCACGGCCGCATGCCGTCGGCGGCAACCGGCGCAAAACTGGCGAACCGCGAATTGATGGTGCTCGGAATCAGCGGCGACGGCGATACGGCGAGCATCGGACTCGGACAGTTCTGTCACATGATCCGGCGGAACGTGGACTGCACCTATATCGTCGAAGACAACGGCTGCTACGGATTGACCAAGGGACAGTTTTCGGCGACGGCCGACATCGGTTCGGCCCTGAAGACGGGCAAACTCAACGAATACGAGACAATCGACGTCTGCGGCCTGGCAATCGAACTCGGCGCAACGTTCGTTGCGCGCTCCTTTTCGGGCGATGGGAAGCAACTCGTCCCGTTACTGCAGGCCGCGTTCTCGCATCGCGGCATCGCGGTGTTAGACATCATCAGTCCGTGCGTAACGTTTAACGATCACGTCGGCTCAACCAAGAGCTACGCGTATATCAAGGAGCACGGTTTTACGCTGCATACGCCCGACTTCATTCCCGGCAGCAAAGAAATCGTCGTCGATTACGAACCGGGAACCGTTCAAGATATCGAACTCGAAGACGGTTCGCACGTCTTACTGCGCAAACTGGATTTGGATTACGACGCCACCGACGGTTCGGGGGCGCTCAAGGTCATTCACGAAACACGCGAGCGCGGCGAACTCGTCACCGGATTGTTATACGTCAACACGCAAGCCACCGATTTATGCACGCGGGAGAGATTACCGGCAAAGCCGCTCGCGCAACTAACCGAAGACGACCTTCGCATCGGTCGTGACGACTGGGCGAAATTAATGCGTCCGTAGGATGGAAGAACTCGATATCCCCACGCGCGCGGAGCGCCAGCGCCATATCATGGCCGTGCTAGCGAAGCACGGGCTGGCGGCCGTCGGTTCGAACGGCGCGCAATTTAAGGCCGAACAGGCGCGCGAAGCGTGCGAAGAACTCGGAACGACGTTCGTAAAACTGGGGCAGGTGCTTTCGACGCGTGGCGACGTGTTGCCGCAAGAATTTCTCGTCGAACTCGCCAAGCTGCAGGATGCCGTGCCACCGGTCGATACGAGCCTTATCGAGGTGGAAATCGCGCAGAGTTTAGGTGCCAGCCCCCACGAATTGTTTGCAACATTCGAACACCTTCCGGTGGGGTCGGCGTCGATCGGCCAGGTCCACGAAGCGACGCTCGCCGACGGCACCGAAGTTGTGGTTAAGGTCCGTAAACCCGGCGTCAAAGAACTCGTCGAAATCGATTTGGAAATCCTCACGGCGCTGGCGGTGACTGCGAGTAAGCGATTTCCGGCGTTTGCCGACTACGACGTTCGCGGGATGGTTGCGGAGTTCGTCGACATGCTCCGCGCCGAACTCGACTACACGCGCGAAGCGCGCAATATCGCCCAATTTCGCGAAATATTCGGATCGGACAAAGGCTACTGCCTTCCAAAGGTCATCGCCGAGCTTTCCACTTCAAACGTCCTGACGCTCACGCGCATAACGGGAGAAAAGGCGACCGAGGTGACGGATATGACCGATAAGGTTCGGGAAACGGCGGCGCAGCGCGTAGCTGGGTTTATTTTGGAACCGGCGTTTCTCCACGGTGTTTTTTATGCAGATCCGCATTCCGGCAATATTACGATCGGAAAATCCGGTGCGATCGGCGTGGTCGATTTCGGCATGATCGGGCGGTTGACGGACGAAACGCGCCGGCACCTCGCCGATCTCTTCCTCGCCCTCGACCGCCGCGACGTGGTCCGCTTTACCGACCGTTTGATTGACGTCGCGCCGCCACGCGGGCCGATCGATCGCGTCGCGCTTTCGCAAGAATTGGGGCGTCTTGTCGAGCGCTATATGAGTGCTTCGCTCGCACGCGTCGAGCTGGGTCCGGCGATTAACGATTTGCTCGATCTCATTCGCCGCCACACGCTGCATCTTTCGGGATCCGCGGCGATGTTCTTCAAGGCGATCGGCATGAGCGAGGGGCTCATCCTAGCGATCGATCCGCGCAAAACCATCAGCGATTTCGTTCGCCCCGTTTCAGAAAAGATCGCAGTCGCGCGTTTGACGTCGGATGAGTGGCTGGAGCGGATGAAACTCTCGGCGCTGGATGCCGCCGAGTTAAGCATGGATTTGCCGCGACGCGCCGACCGGGTTCTGGCAGATATCGAACGCGGAAATTTGCAAGTGTGGGCGCGCATCACCGACATCGATCCGGCGCTCGACCGGATGGAACGAATGGTCGAGCGCGTCAACGTTACGCTCATTGCTGCGGCGTGCATCGTCGGCCTTGCCGTTCTGTTGATGTACTACCATCCTTCAGGGTTGTACGGCGTCATCGGCGGAATCGTTTGGGTCGCGATCGTGATCGCGGTACTCGCGGTTTTGCGGATTGTCTGGCAAACGCTCCGCAAAGGCGGGTAGCCATCCTTTACAGGGATTTGACGGGGGTTATGCGCCAGGTAGGGGGACCGAAAGCGGGCAGGCGCGCAAATGCTTGGCATGGCTGCGCCCTCTGCGGATTCACCTGAAGCTAAGAGAAAATCTTACCGGCTCGTCTCCAACATTCCGGTGGAAGTTCACGTATCCAATATTGCCGTCCCGATTCCCGCGATGCTGGGCGATATCTCCGAAGGCGGATGTCAGATCGTTTCGCGCGTCACGCTCGCACGTGGCGTAACGGTGCATTTTAAATTACCGATTGAAGATAAACCGTCCCTTGCTCTTACCGGCGTCATTCGTTCGGTCACCTCAAACGCCGAAACAAAAACATTTCTGTACGGCGTTCAATTTGAAAAGCTCCGGCCCGCGGATCGGGATACAATTTATCAGTTCGTCGTGGACAAGCAGCGCCACCAGCTGCACTCTCGATCGACGGCAACGGAAAAGGCGGCAGCTCAAACTACGACGGGACGCGCGTCTTTTCGCGCGCAGCGGAGCTTTCCGATCCGGTTTGTCGTTGTCGGTTTGCCGATTTCAAGCGAGGCGATCGCGCTCGATTTGAGCCGGGGCGGCACGCGCATTGCCTTTGACGAGCAGATGCGCGACGATCGCATGGTCGAGCTGCGTTTCACGCTGCCGTCCGAAGTCCTGAGCGCGCTCAAGGCGCACCCGCAGAAAAGATCGCGCGAGTTTTCCGAATTACGGATCACGGCGAAAATCATTCCGGGTGTCGAACGCGTGAAAAACAAGTTCGTTTACCGTCTCATATTTCAAAATCCCACGCAGGCTTTCCAGGACGAAATCGACCGATACGTGCATGCCGCGCAACTGACGGAACTCAAAAAACGCCGGAACACCTAGCGCCCGCATGGGACTTTCGGACCAAATTCCCGCTAACTCTTAAAGAATTGGTTGACGGCACGCGGCGATCACTGTATTCTTTAAGAGTGAAGCAGCTATGCGGTTTGTTAGGCCTGGCCGGCCTTGTGTTATGGGTCGCGTGCCCAGCGGGCGCGGCGGCGCTGTCGATTGCCATCCCAACCGTAACGGGCGCTCCGGCGCTGGATGGCACGCTCGGCGATCCCCTTTGGCAGAAAGCGGCCAAGGTTCAGCTCGGCTACGACCGGTTCGTTCACGGAAAGAGCGCGGAGCCGACGACGGCCTATTTGCTAACGGACGGGAAATCGCTCTACGTCGCGTTCGACGCCGCGCAAACCCGAGCCACAATCGTTGCGAACCAGCGTAACAACAACACCGGCGTCGATACCGACGATGAGGTGAAAGTCGCACTCTGGCCGAGTGGTAAGAACGGCATCCAATACTACTTTATCGCAACGCCGATCGGCACGCGGTATCAGGGCTCGAGTGAAAATCTCGCGTTCGAACCGACCTGGGATTCCGTCGGTAAGATCGGAGCGAACCGGTTTATCGTTACGATGCGCATACCGCTAGCTACGATGCGCGGCGCTACGCAGAACGGATGGTTGATCAATCTTACGCGCTTCGAGGTAACGACCGGGTCGCTTTACGCTTGGAGCGGCGGCGAGACGTTTCAAGGAACCAACGACCAAAACTATGCCATGCCGTTGCAAGGCATGCCGCAATCGGTTGCCGCGCGCCCGAAACCCCGCGTTGGACTGTATGGGCTCGGTTCAATTGCCTCTCCGGTCGCCGCCGGCAGCACCTCTCGTAGCGGGGCGGATATATCGATCCCGATCACCGATGCGATCTCCGTATTAGCCGCCCTTCATCCGGACTTTTCGAACGTCGAACAAGACCAGCAAGCCATCTCCCCAACCGCTTTCCGGCGTTTTTATAACGAGACGCGGCCGTTTTTTACACAGGGCGCGAATTATTACAATAACTTTGAATGCGATGCGTGCAACAACGAAGCTTCGCTCTACACGCCCTCCATTCCAACCCCGCGCAACGGTTACGCGATCGAAGGAAAGCAAGGGCCGATAACGTTTGCCGGTTTCGATGCGGTGGGCTTCCAACGGATCGACGCCGCGCAGTCGGCCATCTATCGCAATCCGCATCAAAATTTTTATCTCGCCGCGCAACGCGTGAGCGTTGACGGCAATTCGCGTTTCCTCCCGGGGCCTTCATTTCACGACGACACGGTTCATATTTCCGCGAAGGCGGACGACTTGCGCCACACGTTCGTGTATGCCAACTACGGGACGGAGACCGCCTCTAAAAATTGGATCACCGATCCCGGAGCCGCCAGGTTTGAGGAAGTCGGCGGCGCGCGGTATGGTCCGCACTCATTCTTCGGCGGGGGTTTGCGCCGCATCGGAGCGCAATACAACCCGTTTGACGGATTCGTTACCCATTCGACGGATGCAAGCGGCAACACCGCGGCGATGAATGGATACGGCATGGTCTCCGATCACATTTGGAATCCGCAAGGCGGAAAATTCAAATCGGTCGACTTTAACGTTTATTCCGACCGGTACCATGCTCCGGCCGGGCTTACGCAAATGGATTTTAACGTCCAGTTGGACCTCGTGTCGCGCAAGCTTTGGGAGTACGTTTTCGACGGCGGCTCGAGCTACGTCATGGTCAACGGCGTGGTCGTGCCGGTCACCCAGGAATCGACCCGCCTCATTTATCACAGCGGAACCGCAACACCGACGGCATTATGGTACGTCACCGGACGC